>JBJEUD010000017.1:48358-85992 GCA_051883655.1 Candidatus Faecivicinus sp.
TCTCGACGAACTTGCCGTGCTCCATGATGTAGATGGAGTCGGAGATGTAGTAGGCGAGGCCGATGTCGTGGGTGATGAAGATGATGGTCATGCCGGTTTCGTTGCGGAGGTTCAGCAGCATGTCCAGGATGGTGGCGCGGGAGCAGGCGTCGATCATGGAGGTCGGCTCGTCGGCCAGCAGGATTTTGGGCTTGAGCAGGAAGATGCGGGCGATCATCAGGCGCTGCATCTGGCCGCCGGAGAGCTCAAAGGGATACTTGTTGGTCAGCTCCGCGAACTTCAGGTTCACGAAGGAGCAGGCCTCGGTCATCATTTCGAACTTCTTTTCCTTGGAGAGGTGCTTGCCGCCGCGCATGTTGATGCAGTCCAGCAGCACGGTGTCGATCTTGTTGAAGGTGTTGAAGGAGGAGAAGGGATCCTGAAAGATGGCCTGAATGCCCTGCCAGTACTCCTTCTTCTTGGCGCGGGTGGAGATATCGCGCTTCTTGCCCTGGAAGAAGATCTCGCCGTCGGTCTCGTTCAGCAGGCCCAGGAGCATCTTGGAGAGCGTGGTCTTGCCGGAGCCGGATTCGCCGACGATGGAGACCAGCTCGCCCTCATGGAATTCGAAGTCCACGTGGTCGACGGCCTTGGTGACCTTGCTGCCGACGCCGAAATACTTGGTGACGCCCTTGCCGCTCAGGCACAGCGGGCGGTTTTTCACGTCCAGGCGCTGCGCGGACAGGTTCAAAGTCGTGTTCTCAGTCTTCACTCTTGTACACCTCCCTGAGCTGCTCCACGGACAGGCCGCAGCGATAGGAGCGGTTGTCCTCGAAATCGATCATGGGCATTGCGCTGACCTTGCAGGAGGGCTGCGCATACCTGCAGCGCTCGGCGAAGCGGCAGCCCTGGGGCGGGCGCTTCAGGTTCGGCGGGGTGCCGGGGATGGCCGTGAGCTTGTTTTCGCGGGTGCCCTCTTCGGGAACCAGGATGGATTTCATCAGGCCGCGGGAATAGGGATGGACGGGATCGAAGACCATCTGCTTCGCGGTGCCGCGTTCCACGATCTGACCGGCGTACATGACCATGATGTCGTCGGTGACGTTGTAGAGAAGCGGCAGCTCGTGGGTGATGAAGATCATGGCGCGGATGAAGCCCTTGTCCATCATCTCGCGCAGCATCTTGATGACCATCTTCTGGCTGGTGACGTCCAGCGCGGAGGAGGGCTCGTCGGCGATGAGCACCTTGGGCTTCAGTATGGTGGAAATGGCGATGACCACGCGCTGCTTCATGCCGCCGGACAGCTCCACCGCGTGCTTGTCCAGCGCCTCCACGGGCAGGCCCAGCTCAGCGAAGCGGTTCTTGGCCATCTCGTAGATGTCCTTCTTGTCGCGCTTGGGCTCGTGGGCCAGCACCACGTCCTCGATGAACTTGCGGATTTTGCGGGTGGGGTTCAGGGCGTTCATGGCCGCCTGGGGGATGTAGGCGATCTCCGTGCCCAGCACGTTTTTGCGCACGTCGTCGGGCTTCATGCCGGAGATGTTCTTGCCGTCGATGATGATGTCGCCGCTCATGTAGTGCAGCGGGGCGAAGTAGTAGCCCATCAGGCTCAGCGCCAGCGTGGACTTGCCGCAGCCGGACTCGCCCGCAATGCCGAGGCTCTTGCCCTCCTCGATCTTGAGCGACACGTGGTCCACCGCGTACACGTCTTCATGAAAGCGCGTGATATATTTGGTGGTCAAATCCTTGACTTCCAGCATCGTTTTGCTCATGGTACGAAGCCTCCTAGTCTCTCAGAGTGGGGTTGAATACCTGGTCGAGGCCGGTGTTCATCAGGTTCAGCGAGAACGAGATGAGGGCGATGATGCCGATGACCGGGAAGTAGGCCCACCAATAGCCGCCCAGATGCGCGGAGTACAGCATGGCCCAGTTCATCATCAGGCCCAGAGTGGGCACCTCGGTGGTCTTCGGGCCCAGGCCCAGCAGCGACAGCTGCGCTTCGGACAGGATTGCGGAGCTGATCTGCAGGATGAACGCCATCACCACATAGCTGGCGATGTAGGGCAGGATGTCCGTCAGCACGATGCGCATCAGGCTGTGGCCGGAGAGCTTGGAGAGGTTCACGTGGTCGCGGTTGCGCAGCGAGATGACCTGGGAGCGCACCGAACGGGTGGTCCACGTCCAGCTGGTCAGACCGATGACCACGGCCACCACGGTGGCGCCGCGGTTCTCCTGGCCGATGGAATAGTTGATGAGGATCAGCAGCACGAAGCTGGGGATGACGGTGAAGATGTTGGTGATGAACATGATGAAGTCGTCCACAAAGCCGCCGATGTAGCCGGACAGAAGGCCCAGCAGCAGGCCGATGAACGTGGCGATGCAGCCGGCGATGAAGCCGATGCGCAGCGAGGTGCCGATGGCGGACACCAGCTCCTTGAGCACGTCACGGCCGAAGTTGTCGGTGCCCAGCGGCAGGTTGACGACATTGGCCACGTCGCCGATCTCCACGTAATCGGTGCTCTTGATCTCGGCGCGGGTCTCCGGTTCACCGGATTCGCCGGGGGCCGTCACGGTGAGCTTGTCGGCCGTGTTGGCGGAGAGGATGGAGTTGTTCAGGCGCTTGTAGTAGTTGCGCTGCGCCTTGGTCATGCCCGCGGGCTTGGCCGATTCATCGTAGTTCTCCTTCCACATGGACAGCAGCTGGTCGGTGTCGGAGATGTCCAGGCCGGAGATGTCGATCTCCATGGCGGAGAACCAGTTGACCATGGCCACGCGGTCCTCGTCGGTCAGCACCTGGGCCAGGCGGTTGGCGTCGGCGTCGGGCAGCTTGAAGGTGGAGGTCTCGGAGCCGACGGCGTCATAGAGGGAAACATAGGTGCCGGGCTTCTTGAAGGAGCCCAGGCCGATCATCAGCAGCGGATCGCCGGGATTGACCAGCGGATAGATGATCGACGTCAGCAGGATGATGACGAACAGGCCAAAGCCGATCACGAATTTCGGGGAATGAAAGACCTGGCGAATGGTGTTTTTCATGCTGTGCCGCCCCCTTTCAGTCGTACTGCGCGGCCTTGACGCGCGGGTCGATGAAGCCGTACACGATGTCCAGAATAAACGTGGACAGCAGCACCATGATGGTGATGATCAGCGTGGTGGCGGAGATCAGCGGATAGTCCGCCGCGGTGACGGCCGAATACATGGTGGAGCCCAGGCCGGGATAGCTGAAGATGATCTCGGCCACCAGTGCGCCGCCGATCATGGTGCCGATGGACAGCGCCAGACCGGTGATCTGGGGCAGCATGGCGTTGCGGAACACGTAGCCGACGATCTTGCGGTCCTTGATGCCCAGGAAGCGGGCGTACTTGACGTAGTCGGCGTTGAGCTCGTAGATGGACATGGAGCGCATGCCGACCGCCTGGCCGCCGATGGACACCAGAACGATGGACCAGAACGGAAGCTGATAATGGGTGATGCAGGACCACACGAACTTCCAGCTCAGGTTCGGAATCATATCGAAACTGTAACCGCCCGAGGTGGGTGCGATTTTCAGATTGATTGCGAAGACAACGAGGAGAATGACCGCCATGCCGAACGCGGGGATCGCGCTCATGAACATGGACAGGGGCATCAGAATCTTGTCAAAGCCCTTGCGGATGTAGGCGGCCAGCGCGCCGAGCAGGTTGCCCAGCAGCCAGCCGACGAGAATCGCGGGCAGCTGCAGCGCAATGGTCCAGGGGATGGCGCTGGCGATGATGTTGGAAACGGTGCGCGGGTACTGGCTGAAGGAGGTGCCGAAGTCGCCGCGGATTGCGTTTTTCACGAAGATAAAGAACTGCTGGTACATCGGCTTGTCGGTGCCGAATTCCTTTTGATAGCGCTCGTAGATTTCCTGCACGGCGCTGGCGTCGGTCATGCCCTGGGCCAGCTTGCCGGTGATGGCGGCCACAGGGTCGGCCGGCATCAGCCGCGGCAGAACGAAGTTCAGAATTACGGCAATGATAAACGTGATTACAAACCACAGAATCTTCTTGCCGAAATATTTGCGGTATCCCTTCATGTGATCAACTCCCCAATACGGATGTGATTTGTACCACGCTTGAATATGGAAAGAGGACATGCCTCGAAGGTCGAGGCATGTCCCTTTCATCAGCGATTAGCCTTCGACGAGCTCCAGGTCATACAGAGCCGCGATGCCGTAGCCATCGGTGCAGACGGCCGGCGGGATGTTGCGGCCATCGCCATCCTCAGGATAGTTGGTCCACACGGACTCGTTGACGCAGTGGAAGAACGCCGGACGATACATCAGGGAGAAGCTGGGAACCTCGGTCAGGTAGATCTCGACGGCCTCGGTGTACAGGGCCTTGAGCTCAGCCTCGTCGGTGGTCAGCGGGATCGCGGCGATGATTTCGTCCGCGCGCTCGTTGACGTACTGGCCCCAGTTGCCGCTCCAGTTGTTCTCCAGGCCGACGAACTCGCTGCTCAGCATCTGGCGCACACGGCCCCAGGGCATGGACGGGCCGGAGGCGTCGGGAGACCACATGAAGATGTCATACTCGGTCTGGTTGGGGTTGGTGAACACGGTCTGGCAGATGCTCCACTCGGGGAACAGGGTGGTCAGCTCGAGGCCGATGTTCTGGCCGGCGGCGGCGACGATTTCCATCGCGGCCTGCCAGTCGGTCCAGCCGTTCGGGCAGACGCAGTTCAGGGCGATCTTCTCGCCGTCCAGCTCACGGTAGCCGTCGCCGTCGGTGTCGACGATGCCGGCCTCGTCCAGCAGGGCCTTGGCGCCTTCGATGTCGTTGCCGACCCACTGCAGATCCGCAACCGCCTCGTGGTCAAACAGGGCCTGCTCGCCGTCGGTGGGGTTCATCAGGGAGCGCGGCACGTCCGCGAAGGACGGGGACTGGTTGGTCATGGCGTTCTCGATGATGGCGTCGTAGTCAACCGCCATGGCGATGGCCTTGCGGATGGCGACGTTCTGCAGCACGGGGTTGTTCATGTTGTACCACGCGGTGGGCATGGTCAGGCAGATGCCGTAGGGGGCCTCGTCCATGTAAGTGGAAACCGGCAGGCCGTCCTCCAGCCACAGGTTCTGGATGTTGGGAACGAAGATCTGGCCGACGTCGATCTCACCGGCGCGGAAGGCGACCTCGGTGGCGGCGTTGTCGGCGTAGATGGTGTGCGCGATGTACTTCGGCACGGGCAGCTTGCCCCACATGGACTCATCCTGGCCCCAGTAATTCTCGTTGCGGATGAACACAACCTGCTGGTCGTTGTCGATGTACGGGCCGTAGGGGCCGGAGTAGGGAGCGTCCTCGGCGCGGTCGTTCAGCATGGCGATGGTGTCGCCGTCGTTGCGGGCGTCGAGCTCCTCAAGCCAGGCGGCCTGAGCCACGAAGGTGGCGACCAGGAAGTCGGAGATCTTCAGGGGGTTGGAGGGCTTGCCGTCCTCGGTCAGCGTGGAGTGGATGACGAAGGTCTTCTCATCGACGACCTCGATGGAATCCACGAACGCCTGATAGGTGCCGGCGGCGCCGTTCTGCAGCTTGACGCTGACTTCCCAGGTCTTGGCCACGTCCTCGGCGGTCACGGGGGTGCCGTCGTTCCAGGTCGCGGCGTCCTTCAGCTTGATGGTCACGGCGGTCAGGTCGTCGTTCCAGACCGGGTCGCCATCGGCCAGCAGGCCGGTCATGGAGCCGTCCAGGAAGTTGTACATGTACAGGGTCTCGAACATGATGGTGCGGGAGCCCGCGGTGGCAGTGCTGACGCCCATGGCGTTGTTCTGGTTGGTGCCGACGGGGTTGTAGCTGTTGACGGTGCCCCACTGCTGGCCGCCAAAGTACAGGGTTTCGTTACGGGGGAGTTCCGTAACGGTCTCAGCCGTTGCGCTGGCTGCGATGCCGCAAAGCATCATCAGTGCAAGGACGAGGCTCAGGAGTTTGCGAGTCTTCATGTCTGTGTCCCTCCAATTTAATATTGCTGTAATGGCGCTCAGGCCATAAGCACGAAGTCAGGCGGGTTCCATGGAACCCAAGGGGCCTTGCTGCCGCTGCACGGCAGCGACAGCCATAAAAGTTGTTCAGGGCTGGTTCAGATCGAGCACCGATTCGCCGGGAATGAGCTTTCCGGGAATGATCACGTGCCGGGGCACGAAGGAAGCGGGATCGGCGATGGCCTCCAGCAGCATGCGGGCGGCGCTCGCGCCGATGACGGCGCAGTTCTGGCGGTAGGTGGTCAGCCGGGGCTGCAGCACCTCGGCGCAGGGCGCGTCGTCATAGCCGATAATGCTGATATCCCGGGGAATGGACAGGCCGTGGGCCTTGATTGCGCGGATGCCGCCCAGGCACGCCTGATCGTCGGGATAGAGAATGCAGGTGGGAGGTTCGGAAAGGGCGAGCAGCGCTTCCGTGGCGCGGGCGCTGTCCTCGCGGGAAAGGTAAGGGCCTTCCCGGATATAGGCATCGGGAATGGACAGATTCAGCTCCTGGCATGCGGTCCGGAAGCCGCTGACGCGGTCGCGGGTGACGGAGGAATCGTTGCCGTGGACGAAGGCGATGCGCCGGTGGCCGCGGCTGTAGGCGTGGCGCACGAGGGTGCGCACGCCGTCCACGTTGTCCGAGGAGACGGAGGCGCGGCCCTCCAGCTGGCAGTCGATGGCGATCAGCGGAAAGTCGCTGTCGGCCAGATCGGTTACGGAGGTCTCGAGATCGCCGCCGCTCATCACGATCAGCCCGTCGTAATTGCGGTAGCGGCAGTAGTTCAGATAGCCGCCCATGGTGCCCGCGCCCTTGATGCTCACGGGGGTCAGATCGTAGCCGCTGTCCTCCATCACGCGATGGATGCTGTCGGCGATCAGCGCGGAATAATGGTGGGTCCAGAAGCTCTCGGCCCCCAGAAAGACCACCATGCCGATGGTCATGGACCGGCCGGTCTTCATGGATCGCGCGGCGGCATTGGGGAGATAGCCCATCGCCTGTGCGGCCTCCTGAACGCGCTGCACGGTGGCGGGGCTGATGTCCGGCATGTTGTTCAAGGCCTTGCTCACGGTTGCCACAGACAGGCCGCATTTTGTGGCGATATCCTTTAATGTTACCATGGCGCAGCCTCGACTCTCTTAATCGTTTACGTTATTATAGCGCGCGGCGGAATGCTTTGTCAATAGTTTTTTCAAATAAGGTTAAGAATTTTTGAGAAAATCTTCGGAGAGATCGGAAAAAGTGAGGATATACGGAAAGGAAACCTGTCAAAATGCCGATGCTGTACAGAACGAAATTAACGTAAAGGATTAAGAAGCATGAAAAAAGAGGATGGGCGCCGGCGGCCCATCCTGCAGTTTACATGGCGCGGAGGCGGATTTCCTCCAGAATGGCGGTGAGATTCACATCGGAGTATTCAATCTCCGAGGAATACAGGCGCGCGAGCTCCACCAGATCGTCCGGGCTGAAGCGCCCATTGAGCGCGCACTGCGCGCCGCACAGTCCTTTGAGCAGGCGGCAGATCAGCGCCGCATAGGCGATGCGGCCGGAGACGTCGCCGTCGTCCAGCGCGCCGGGAAGGTGGCGATAGAGCAGGTAGACCAGCAGCTGCTCGAAGGCGGTCTCCCAGAGCGGCGCCTCCGGCAGCGGAGCCGGAGGCGTGTGCTCCAGCGCCGAAAGCCGGTTCGCCCAGGCGTCGTCCATCCGCTCGAGGGTTTGGAGAAATTCGCACCAGCAGCCGGGATCGGTCTCCAGGGAGAGCCCGGACGCGCTCAAAAGCCGGTCGACGCGCCGGTCGACGGTGGATGAGCGGTCCTGCGCCAGCGCGATCAGCCGGCTGCGAAGGTCGATGAGCGCGGCATCCTCTGGGAGGATGGGATCGTCCGGGCCGTCGTTCGAAAGCTCGACGAGCTGCACCGGTTCGCGCCGGGAGAGGATCAGCCGACCCGCCGCCTCGCAGCACAGGCCGAGGCCGATCTCCGTGCGGTCGGAGAAGAAGTTCCGGTAGCGGGGATGGTCGGCGCAGATCTGGCAGAGGCTGTCCTCACCCAGCGACAGAATCAGCTCGCACAGACCTTCGCCGTTCAGAAACGGGCAGCGCTCGTCCTCCGTCAGCCGGAAGCGCGCCCCGTCCGCATCCTCCTCAATGCTTTCACGCAGCCGGTCTCCCAGCGCGCCGGGCACGGCGCGAAAGCGGGAAAGGGCCTCGTCGTCCACGTCGATCTCCCAGCCGGCGCAGCAGCTGTGGCGGCAATCGCCCATCAGGCAGGAAAATTCCCGGTAATAATCGGGTGCAATCAGCTTCATGAAATCCCTCCGGCGGCGATGGAATGAGAACAGTATAGTCCCTGTGTGGACAAAATGCAACGGTCGCAGTAGAAGTTTTTCGGGATCATTGCGCGCGGGCGGCGGGAATGGTATACTGGTGGCATAGTCTCCGGAAGATTCTGAAGAAACAGAGGGAAGAACATGAAAACCGAGCTGTACGACTATGATATTTATCCCAAGGTGATCCCGGAAAACAGGCCTGTGACGATCACCGTGCGCCCGCTGGGCCTGCACAGCGCGTTCCCGGCGCAGGCGATGGTGAAGGTCTGCCCGCTGCAGGAGCGCAGCTATCCGCTGGACGACAGCGAAAAGAGCGGCGGCGAGTACGCCGTGGCCACGGATCCGGACGGCTGCATCCGCTTCGCGCACACCTTCAGCGGCGAGCAGGAGCACTATATCCGCATCTTCTCCGGCGAAAAGCGGCTGTGCCAGCTGGCGGTCTATTCAGTGCACGAGGATCTCAGCGGCATGATCCCGCTGCTGGGCGATCTGCATCTGCACACCATCCGCTCCGACGGCCGGGAGGATCCCGCGATCGTCGCCGCGCATCTGCGCCAGCAGGGCTACGATTACATCGCCATCACCGATCATGAGAATTTCTCCGGCTCGCTGGAGGCCATCGACGCCTACAGGGATGCGCCCATCGAGATGAACCTGATGACCGGCGAGGAGGTGCACATGCCCGACTGCCCGATTCACGTGGTGCACGTGGGCGGCCGGTACAGCGTCAACGCCATCGTGGACGAGAACTACGCGCGCATCGACGAAAAGAACCCCGGCATGTCCGACCGCTTTCCCGCCGCCTGGCGGAAGGTGGAGGGCTCGGATTTCCCCGGCACGATGACCGCCGAGGAGTTCCATCGCGCCGTGGAGGAATATGCCGAAGCGCTGCCGCCCATCCCGGAGGGACTGCCGCGGTTTGTGTACGCGGGCTTCGCCTGGGTGTGCGATCAGATCCGCAGGGCCGGCGGACTGGCGATCTTCGCCCATCCCTACTGGATCAACGACATGTACCATGTGGACGAGCGCCTGACCCAGTACATCTTCGACCAGCGCGCCTTCGATGCCTTCGAGGTGCTGGGCGGCGAGAACTACTTCGAGCAGAACGGCTTCCAGACCGTCCACTACTATGAGGCCATGGCGAAGGGCGGGCCGATGCCCATCGTGGGCAGCTCCGACAGCCACAGCTCCGTCAACAACCGCAATGCCTTCATCGCCAGGACGATCTGCTTCGCCCGCGCCAACGACACGCCGTCGATCCTCTCCGCCATCCGCGCCCGCCGCACCGTGGCCGTGGACGCCATCAGCGCGGAATACCGGCTGGTGGGCGAGTACCGCCTGGTGAAGTACGCCTGCTTCCTGATGGACAACTACTTCCCGCTGCGCCGGGAGGCCTGCATTGAGCAGGGCCGCGCCATGAAGGAATACCACTGCGGCGACCGCGAGGACGGCCTGAGGATGCTCAAGGCGCTCGACGGCCGCACCGAGAAGATGTGGCGCAAGTATTTCGCCTTCGATTTCTGAATGAAAAAATGAGAAGCTCCTGCCGGATGTTTTCCGGCGGGAGCTTCTTTTCAGTCCCTGTCGCTCTTCCGGGCGAGGCTTGCCGCGTCCGAAAGGCTGATGTTCTGTTCGCGGGCGATGGCCGCGAGGTCCTCGTACTCGTACTTGGAGCGGTGCACTCCGTAGCCCGAGGCGTCCTTGCGCCGGACCGGGCCGCAGGGGGTTTCCACCGTCACGGTTTTCCGGTCGAGCACGTGGCGGCGCAGCGCGGATTCCCGCACGCCCAGCGTGGTGGTGTGCCGGAACAGCAGGCCGACCATCTCGTCCCGCCGGTCCTCCGCGCACATCACGCGGATCAGCGTGCCGGGGCGGGACTTCTTCATGCCGATGGGCAGCGTGTACACGTCCAGCGCGCCGCCGTCGAACAGGCGCTCCATCGCGAAGCCGATCTCCTCGGCGGTCATGTCGTCCACGTTGCAGGAGAGCTCCAGCACCGAGTCGCGCTTCGATGCGGATTCCCCCAGCATCGCGCGCACGCAGTTGGCGGCCTCGAAGTCCTTTTTGCCCATGCCGTAGCCGATGGACTGCACGCGCATGGGCGGCATGTCCGCGAAGCGGTCGGCGAAGTGGGTCAGCAGCGCCGCGCCGGTGGGCGTGCACATCTCCCCGCGGATCTCCCCGGCATAGACCGGCGCGCCCTCCAGAATCAGCGCCGTGGCGGGAGCAGGCACGGGCAGCAGACCGTGGGCGCAGCGCACCTGGCCGAAGCCCACGCGGATGGGGGAGACGACCACCTCGTCCGGCGCGATGCGGTGCATCAGCAGGCAGACGGCGGCGATGTCCGCGATGGCGTCCATCGCGCCCACCTCGTGGAAGTGGATTTCCGAAACCTCCACGCCGTGCACCCGGCTCTCCGCGGCGGCGATGCGCCTGTAGACCGCCATCACGTCGTCCGCAACCGCCTTCGGAAGATCGAGGTGCCCCCGGACGATGTGCTCGATGTCCGCCATCGAATGGTGGGAATGGGGATGCGCGTGCCCATGGCGGTGGTCATGGCCGTGATCGTGATCATGGTCATGGGGATGTTCGTGGGAGTGGTCGTGATTATGCGCATGCGCGTGTTCGCGATCCAGGCTCTCCTCCTCGCAGCCGTTTACGGTCACCGACAGGTGGGCACCGGTGACGCCGCACTTCACGCTCGGCTCCCGGCGAAATTCCACGCCCGGCAGCCCGAGGTCGTTGAGCGTTTGAACGAAGCCGTCCGGATCGGGGAGGAGCTCCAGCAGCGCTGCGGCGAGCATGTCGCCGGCTGCGCCCATGCCGCAGTCCAGAAAGAGGGTTTTCATCATTGACGCTCCTTTTTGACGTTGATGTGGTTGATCATGCTGGCGAGATAGCCCGCGCCGAAGCCGTTGTCGATGTTCACGACCGACACGCCGCTGGCGCAGGAGTTGAGCATCGACAACAGCGCCGCCAGCCCGTTGAACGCCGCGCCGTAGCCCACGCTGGTGGGCACCGCGATCACGGGGCAGTCCGCCAGCCCGCCGATGACGCTGGCCAGCGCGCCTTCCATGCCCGCGATGGCGATGATCACGGTGGCGCTCATGATCTCGTCCAGATGGGAAAGCGTCCGGTGCAGCCCGGCCACGCCCACGTCGTACAGCCGCACGACCTCGTTGCCCAGCGCCTGCGCCGTCAGCGCGGCCTCCTCGGCCACGGGAATGTCGCTGGTGCCGCCGGTGGCCACCACGATGGAGCCGATGCCGTCCGGCTCCGGCAGGCGGCCGATCACGCCCGCGCGGGCGGTGGGAGAGTACTGCATCTCATGAACGGCGCAGACCGCTTCAGCCGCCTCCGGGGAGAGGCGGGTGATCAGGATGGTGTCCTGGCCGTTTTTCAGCATGGTGCCGGCGATGCCGATGATCTGTTCCGGGGTCTTGCCCGCGCCGTAGATCACCTCCGCAGCGCCCTGGCGCACCTTGCGGTGCAGGTCGACCTTGGCGTAGCCGATGTCCTCGAAGGGTGCGGTTTTCAGCTTCAAAAGAGCCTCGTCCACGGAGACGTCGCCGCGCTGCAGCGCCTCCAGCGTTTTGCGAATATCATTGTTCATTGCGAACCTCCAGATCCAGAAGGACGGCGTCATAGTGCTTTTTCAGTTCGGTCAGGACCTCCTGCCGCCTTTCCAGCAGCAGCGGCAGCTGGGCTCCGGTCACCTGCAGCCGCGCGCCGCCGTGGAACAGCCGCACCCGGAAGTCCGAAAAGCCCATGGCGCGCAGCGCGTCCTCTGCGGCCTCGGTTTGGCACAGCTTGTCCGGCGTGATCGCCTCGCCGGTGGGAATCCGGGTGGCGAGACAGGCATAGGCGGGCTTGTCCCAGGTGAACAGCCCGGCCTCTCTGGACAGGCGGCGGATCTCGGACTTCGTCAGTCCGCACTCCCGCAGCGGCGAGCGCACCGAAAGCTCCCTCAGCGCCCGGGTGCCGGGGCGGTCGCCGGGATCGTCCGAGGCGTTGGTGCCGTCTATCAGCAGGGGAAAGCCGTCCGCCCGCGCCGCGCTGAGGATGGCGGAAAAGATGCCGGTCTTGCAGTAATAGCAGCGGTCGGGGGGATTGGACGCCACCCGGGGATCGGCGAGCGGGTCGGCCTCGAGCACGCGCAGATCGGCGCGCAGTTCTCTTGCCAGCCGCCGCGCGTCGTCCAGCTCAAACTGCGGCTGGAAGGCCGACTTCACATAGTACGCCCGCACCTGCGCGCCGCACTGAATGGCGGCATACAGCAGATAGGCGGAATCCACGCCGCCGGAGAAGGCCAGCGCAGTCCTCGGATGTTCCGCAAAAAACTCCTTCAGCGTCATGATGCTGCTCCTTCGCCCGCTCATGCAAGAAGGCATAAGACTCCCGCTTTGGAAGAGCCTTATGCCTTCATAGCATGATTTTTACACAAGCATATGGATGCGACGGGCCGAATCTTCTGATTTCATGGGTCGCTTCCGCGGCCGAGTTCATCATACAATGGATTCGCGGTTTTGTCAAGAGAGGAGGGCGAGCTCATGGCTGCCCGCCGGAGACGGCGTTTTTCCAGCTGATCAGAATGTGGCACGGCGCGAAGAGGGCGGCCGCCAGCACCAGCGGTACGGAGCGGCTGACGATGCCGCTGAACAGAAACAGCGCGGAGGGCAGGATGGACAGGGACAGCGCGCGGAATCGGCTGTTCCGCCGGAAGCATACGGCCCAGATGCCGCAGTAGCAGAGCACCAGCGCGCTGTCGACGATCAGATACAGCGCGAACGCCTCGTCCGAGGCAAAGCCGAACCAGGCGCCCGGGATGTTGAAGATCATCAGCGCGAAGCAGCCGAACCGGCCGATCTGCTCCAGCGCCTCCGCCAGCGGATTGTGCCAGGCGTTTTCCAAGCCCTCCGGATGCTTCCGCATGAAGAGAACGTTCGGGATCATGATGATCGCCATGAAGATCAGGCCGCAGACATTGAACCATTCCATAGGCATTGCCTCCGCTAGGCCCGCGCGCGCGTGCCGGCGGCCAGCCCGAGGATTGTGCAGAGGCTCAGCCCCAGCGCGTGGTTTTCGAACAGGCCGCAGCTGTTGAGCGCGACGCCCAGAACCAGTCCCAGCGCCGCGCCGCACAGCAGATTCCGGCGGCGGTTCTCGGGATTTTCGTCGTTGGCCTGTCCGGCCGCCACCAGCGCGAGTGAAAGTCCCATCAGTATCCAGGGAAGCGCGTTTGAGATAAAATCCTTGATCATGATGAATGCTCCTGTTTCATTTGAAGTTCGAGTTCAGCGCCGTACCGGAGAACCGGGGATGCGAGGATCAGAAGCACGCCCAGCGCGACGAAGCCGCCGCAGCTCCAGCTCCCGGCGCGGGGGAGATTGAACCAGCCGCAGAGGGAGGCACAGGCGATCGCGGCGACCGGCGGCAGCACGATGGCGCGAATGCCCAGAGCCTTCACCCGGTCGGCGCCGCGGTGGGTAAAGGGAGTGCCGGCCTGCAGCTCCGCCCGGAAGTACAGGAAGGCGTGCAGGAACAGCGCGCCGTCGACCAGCGCGAATATGGCGTCGCAGAGCAGTTCGCCGATCATCCGTTCCAGGCCGGAGGTCCGGGTCAGCGCGATCAGAGCCTCCTGGTCCATGCCGACCACCCGGCCGCCGCCCCTCCACACGATGCCGCAGAGCATCCCCGTCAGGGCGAGCGCCGCCCCTGTGAAGGACAGGATCATGGCGATTTTGCTGAGAATGTGAAAGACCCTGAAGGTCTTCTGGATGGTTGTCAGACTTTTCATTGAGAGCGATTCCTCCGGTGAAGATACAGAAAAATGGCGTTGGAGATCAGAATGCAGACCAGCGCCAGCGGCAGAAGCAGGCGGTCGTTCCAGTCGGTCAGGATGCAGCAGGCGATGGCCGCCAGCGCGGCGATGGAGAGAATCAGGGAGAGCGGTTTCAAGAGGGACTTTGAAAGCGTGCGCATCATTCTCTCCTTTCGGATGAAAGTTCACCGGCAGTTCTGTGAACCTGAAAGTCGATGCTGCCGACGGCGTTTTTGCCGGAGACCTCGAAATCGTAGGCGCCGTCGTCGGGAATGTGGACCGTGAAGGCGTCGCAGACGGCGCTGTCGCCCTCATAGACCGGCACCTCGCCCGGCCGCCCGATGGAGATTCGCAGCGCGCCCGATTTGCAGGCGGCGGAGACCTCCACCGCGTCCCCTTGGGACAGCGTGTAGGATTCGGAGATGGCGCAGTTCAGAGGATAGAAGTCCAGATGAAGGTGATTCTCCTGTCCGACGCGCGAATACCGCGACTGTCCCGGCCGCAGTGCGCCGGACAGAAGCGCTGCGGCTGCGGCGACGGCCAGCAGCACAGCGGCAATGGCAATTCCAGTCTTTCGAATGTTCATCTTTTCAAAGTGTTTTTCAGAGTGTCTCAAGGATTCGCGCGCCGCGGCGGCGAATCCAGGTCAGCAGCAGGGCGAAGGCCGCCAGCAGCAGCAGGGTGACGCAGAGCAGATACAGCGCCGGGGAGAGTGCGCGCCTCGCCAGAAACCACAGCCCGGCCAGGCCCGCGACCAGCACCCAGCCGCCGAACAGCGCGACCGTGACGCTGGCGCTCTGCTTGATGGGAACAATCTCATTCGTCCACTGCAGATTGGGCAGCTTCAGGTTCAAGAACAGTCCGAACGCAGCCATGAACAGGATGAATGCGATCACCGAGGTGAAGAGGAGCGCGGCGGACGCGGGCGTGGGCTTCAGTACGATTGCGGCGCCGGCCGTCAGCAGCATTGCCGGAATCAGCGTGAGCGCCAGGTGCAGGCGCAGCTTGGCCGTCAGAACCTTTGCGGCGGGCACGGGCAGGGATTGCACCAGCCAAAGGTTCTTGCCCTCCAGCGAGACCGAGGGCGCGGAGATGTCGCACATGGAGGCGAGGGTGCAGATGGCCGCGGCGGCCAGCAGCGGCAGCAGCGATTCGTCGCTTCCGATCAGCATCGCCGCCGTCTCCCGCACGGCGCCGGCCTTGATCAGCAGCGCGGCCAGCGCGATCAGCATAAACACGCAGCCCAGACCGCAGTTGAGCATGTAGTTGGGGCTGCCGAGGAAGCGGCGCAGCTCTTTGCTCAGCAGCGCGCCGTCCACGGAGCGCATCGACGCGCGGCGCTCGCGGTAGCTCGCCTTCGCCTCGCCTCTTTGATCGGTGGCGATGCGCGCGTAGCTTCGCGCCAGTACCAGCATCGTGGCGGCGAACAGCGCCAGCACCATGCCGGTCAGCAGCAGCAGCGACGGCAGGTCGCCCGCCGCGCCGCGGCCCAGCAGATACAGCGGCTGTATGCGCATCATGGCTTCGCCGGCCGCGGATGGATCGTTGGAGATGCCGATCAGCATCTGATAGGCCTTTGCGTAGAGATAGTAGTATCCGCCCAGGAACGCCAGCGAAAGAACCACCACCAGCAGGCTGCGGTGCTTCGCCCTGGCGCTGATCAGCGCTACGCCCCAGCCCAGAATCGCCGAGAGCGTCAGCACAAACACGGACAGCACCAGCGTCGTCCACAGCGCGCACAGCGCCGCGGCAGGGCCGGGCCTCGCCGTGACGCAGTATACGGCCAGCGCCGGCAGCATCACCAGCAGCTCATACAGCAGACCCATGGCATACACGCCCGAGAGCCGCGCAACCAGAATCTTCCAGGTCGGAATGGGCATGGAGAGCAGCAGATCGTTGTCCTTGGAGAGGTAGAGGCTGGCGTAGGTGTTGAACACGCTGCCGAACACGCCGAGCACCACGCCCACCAGTCCGGTCAGCGTGAAGTACAGCCAGTCCATGCCCGCTGCGGTCAGCGGCTCGCACAGCAGCAGCGACATGCCCACGAAGATTCCCGCGATCACGCCGAACAGCGCCACATACATCGCCGCGCCCGCCGCCAGGCGCACGCCGGTGCGCCTCTGATTCTTCTTTTTATTCAGCCAGAAGAAGGAGAACAGCTCCATCATCTGCTTTTTGAACAGCGTCTTAAGCATGGTCGTCCTCCAGCTCCAGGAAGACGTCCTCCAGCGAGGCGTCGCCCTTGACTTCCTCCATCGTTCCGGACTTCACGAGCCTGCCGCCCTTGATGATGGCGACCTTGTCGCACAGCTTTTCGGCGACCTCCAGCACATGGGTGGAGAAGAAGATCGCGCCGCCGCGGTCGCACATCCGGCGCATCAGCTCCTTCAGCAGATGGGACGCCTTGGGATCCAGACCCACAAAGGGCTCGTCCATGACGATCAGCTTCGGCTCGTGAATCAGCGCGGAGATGATGGCCAGCTTCTGCTTCATGCCGTGGGAATAGGCGGACACCGGCTGCGCCAGATCGTCAGTCAGCTCGAACGCGTCCGCATATTCGCGAATGCGGTTTCTGCGGTCCTCCGCGCTGACGCGGAAGACGTCGGCCACGAAGTTCAGGAACTGGATGCCGGTCATGAATTCATACAGATCGGGGTTGTCCGGGATGTAGGCGATCCGGGACTTGCAGCCCAGCGGGTCCTTCTTCAGGGAGATGCCGTCGATGGCGATCTCGCCGCTGTCGTACTGAAGAATGCCGCACACGGACTTGATGGTGGTGGTCTTGCCGGCACCGTTGTGGCCGATGAAGCCGTAGATTTCGCCCGGACGGATGTGCAGCGAGAGGTCGTCCACGGCCTTCTTGTCGCCGTAGGTCTTGGTCAGATGCTCGATTTTCAGCATATCGTTTCTCCTCCTGGAATGGATTGCTTGGATAACCGGACGCCCTCATCGGAATCGGAGGGCACCGGGCGGACGACGACGCTGTTCAGCCCGCCGGATTGGATCATCATCACCAGTCCGGAGAAAACCTGGCCCAGCTCCCGGGCGATTTCCTCCTCGGTGAAGTCGCAGACCTTCATGGCGCACAGTGCGCCGATGCCGAAGGCGTGCACCCACATCTGCTCGAACAGCGCGCGGGCCTCGTCGGCCGTGAGGGCGTAGTCCCGCTGGATCAGCGTGATGCAGATGTCCGTCATCGCGCCCAGGTCGCGGATGGTGTCCTCGAAGCTCTGGCCCTCGGCGTGCTCCTGCATGAACAGCAGCTTGTACAGCTCCGGCTCGCGGATGGCGTAGTTCACCATCAGCATGCCGATGCGCTTGAACGCGGGCGTATATCCGGAAAAATCGCCGATGTACGCCTCAAACTCCCTCAGCGCCAGCTCCCGGGCGGCCCATTTCACCTCGCTCATGTTTTTGAAGGCTGTGAAGATGGGACGCGAGGACGTGCCCAGACGGTCGCCCAGATTGCGCGCGGTCAGCGCGTCCACGCCCGACTCCTTGACGATTTCGAGCGCGGCGGCGGCGATCTCCTCCCGGGTGAATTTTGGTTTGGGCGGCATGGCTCCGATCCCCTTTCTGCGGATATGGAATGGTAATACAGTTGCATAACATTGTTGCGTAACTATGTTTTATTATATTCAGGGGGCAGCCCGCTGTCAATTCCCCGGAGAGGCCTGACAATGTTAAGTTCTGAAGAATTTCCGCTTTCCGAATGAACAGGGGTTGACAGATTCCGGAAAACGGCTATAATTATATTCGACAAAACTACTGGGTTGATAGTGATTTAATCGCAAGGAGAACCGCCATGAATCGTATCGCTGTTTCGGATTGCCGCATGATGATGTGTATGTGCGCCATGTGCCGCATGCCTTCGTTTGCGTTGTCCGAAACCGCTTTGCCGGCTTGACCGGCGATTCCTTCAGAAAAGAGCTGCGGACAACGCCCCGCAGCTTTTTTGTTTTCCATTTCGACGGAGGGGAGGACCGACGATGTACCGTCATGATAAATCCCGCGAGGATGAATACCAGTTCCGAATGTGTTGAAGCCGGTTTGTACCCGCTGGACATTCGCACTGAAAAACAAAAAAGATGAAATAAAAGGAGATATCACCATGAAGCGCAATCGCATTTTCAAGACCCTGGCATCCGCAATCCTGACCCTGGCTCTCGTTCTCACCCTGACCGCCGGCGCGCTGGCCGAAGAGGTGAAGGTCTATCAGATCGCCACCGAGGGCGCATATGCCCCGTTCAACTATCTGGATGAAAACGGCCAGCCCGACGGCTACGACATCGCCGTGGCCAAGGCTGTGGACGAGCTGATCCCCGAGGTGGAATTTGAATATCAGGCCGTGGAGTGGTCCTCGATCTTCGCCGGTCTGGAGGCGGACAAGTACGACCTGATCGTCAGCCAGGCCGCCAAGACCCCCGAGCGCGAGGAGCGCTATCTGTTCAGCGACGTGGCCTACTCCTGGAGCGTCGGCGCCATCGCCTACAAGGCCGGCCGCACCGACATCAAGAGCATGGACGATCTGGCGGGCAAGACCGTGACCGTGGCCGTCGGCAGCTCCAACGCCAACGTCATTGAGACCTGGAACGAGGAGCACGGCAACGTGGTGAACGTGGTCTACGGCGACGGCGACATCTCCAAGGCGCTGCTGGAGGTGCAGGAGGGCCGCGTGGACGCCACGCTGGTTTCCCCGCAGACCGGCTCGCTGGTCATCGCCGAGCAGGGCCTGGATGTTGAGTATGTGCTGCGCACCGACGACGAGCCCAAGCCCGTGTACTGGCTGTACCAGAAGGACGAGGACGGCGAGGCGCTGAAGGCGCTGGTGGATGTGGCGCTGCAGACGCTGATCGACAACGGCACGCTGTCCGAAATCAGCCTCCAGTATCTGGGCGGCGACTACTCCACCGCGGAGGCCATCGCCAGCGCGGCCGGCAAGTAATCCATTTTGCCGGATAAACGGATGACAAACTGAAAACCGCAATCGGGCGCCGCGAGGGAAACCCGCGGCGCCCGCGCATCCAAATACAGACAGCGAAAGGACTGGAGCGCGATGGGGAAGATCTTTGACCTGGGCTTTATGTTTTCAACCGTTCCGGAGATCCTGTCGTATCTACCCGTGACGCTCAGGATCGCCTTTATCTCCGGCGCGATTTCGCTGGTGCTGGGCTTTCTGATCGCGCTGGTGAGGTACTTTCATATCCGCGTGCTGTCGCCGATCTGCAAGGCGTACATCTCGCTGATCCGCGGCACGCCGGCGATGGTGCAGCTGCTGGTGGCGTACTACGGCATCCCGATCATGCTCAAGAGTCTGAACGCCCAGTTCGGCACGGGCCTGTCCGTCAGCGGCGTTCCGGCGGAGGTGTTCGCCATCGTGGCGCTTTCGATGAACTCGGCGGCGTTCATGTCGGAGACCATCCGCAGCGCCATGCTCAGCGTGGACGCGGGCCAGCTGGAGGCCTGCTACAGCGTGAACATGACCACCCGCCAGGCGCTGACCCGGGTGATTCTGCCCCAGGCGTTCAGCGTTGCGCTGCCGCCGCTGGGCAATTCGTTCATCTCACTGGTGAAGGAGACCAGCCTGGTGTTCAACATCTCCGTGGTGGAGATCATGGCGGCGGCCAAGATCGTGGGCTCCCGCTCGTTCCGGTTCTTCGAGGTGTACATCGTCGTGGCGCTGATCTACTGGGTGTGCTGCTTCATCCTGGAGCGCCTGCTGGGCTTCCTGGAAAAGCACGTTCGCCGCTATGAGAGGAGGGCCGTCCAATGATCCGCATTGAGGGAATGAAAAAGCGCTTCGGCAGCCAGACGGTGCTGAACGGCGTCGATCTCGCCATCCGCAAGGGCGAGATTGTCACCATCATCGGCCCGTCAGGCGCGGGCAAGACCACGCTGCTGCGCACGCTCAACTGGCTGGAGGTGCCGGACGAGGGCACAATCTCCATCGGCGACGTCAGCATCGACGCGAAAAAGCACACCAAGCGCCAGATCCGCGCGCTGCGCAGCAAGTCGGCCATGGTGTTTCAGCACTACAATCTGTTCGCCAACCGCACGGCGCTGGAGAACGTCACCGAGGCATTGATTCAGGTCAAGCGCATCGGCAAGGCAGACGCAATCCGGCGCGGCCGGGAGCTGCTGGACAGCGTGGGCCTGCTTCAGAAGGCGGACGCCTATCCCAGCTTTCTCTCCGGCGGACAGCAGCAGCGCGTGGGCATCGCCCGGGCGCTGGCCGTGGATCCCGAGGTGATTCTGTTTGACGAGCCCACCAGCGCGCTGGACCCCGAGTGGGTTGGCGAGGTGCTGGAGGTCATGAACCGCATCGCCGGGAACGGCATGACCATGATCGTCGTCTCCCACGAGATGCGGTTTGTGCAGAGCGTGTCCACCCGCGTGGTGCTCCTGGACCAGGGCGGCATCCTGGAGGACGGCACGCCCGAGGATGTGTTTTTGCATCCGAAGCAGGAGCGCACGAAGCTGTTCCTGCGGCAGGCCAGCCTGAATATTCCTGTGAAAGGCGTGAGCGAGCATGCAGACGATCATTGAGGCCCGCGGCATCGGCGACTTTCAGTGGCTTCACCGCCATCCGGAGATCGCGCTGAAGGAGACTGAGACCACGAATTACATCAGGTCCGCGCTGAGGGAGATCGACGGCGCAGAGCTGCTCGACCTGGGCCTGCCGACCGGCGCGCTGGCGCGGATCGCCGGGGACAGGCCGGGACCGGTGATCGCCGTGCGGGCGGACATCGACGCGCTGCCCATGGGCGAGGAGAGCGGACTGGCCTACGCCTCCGAAAATCCCGGAACAATGCACGCCTGCGGGCATGACTTTCACACGGCGGCGCTGCTGACCCTGGCGCGCATCCTGAGCGGGAAGCGGGGCGATCTGCCCGGGACGGTTGTCTTGCTGTTCCAGCCCGCCGAGGAGGCGGAGCACGGCGGACAGCGGGTCGAGCAGACGGGCTTTATCGGCCGGGAGCGGATCGAAAAAATCCTCGCGCTGCACGTGTCGCCCCAGTATCCGGTGGGCACCATCGCCATCGCGCCGGGGCCGTTCTCCGCGGCGGTGGATCGCTTCTATTATAATGTTGCCGGCTACGGCGGACATGCCAGCGCGCCCCATCGGGGGCTGGATCCCATTCCGGCGGCGGCGCATCTGGTGGGGCGGATCAACGAGATCGTCAGCCGGCGCGTCGATCCCGCGAAGCCGGCGGTGGTCAGCGTGACCCGCTTCACCTCCGGCACGACCTGGAACATCATGCCCGAGACGGCGGAGCTGGAGGGCACCGCCCGCAGCTTCCATTCCGATGTGCGGGAGATCATTTGCGGCGCGCTGGAGTCGGAGGCCCATGCCCTTCGCGCCGAGGGATATCGGGTGGATTTTCAGTGGATTCCCGGCTGCCCGGCGACGGACAACGACGCCGCCCTGGCCGCGCTGATCGACCGGACTGCGCGGGATCTGGGGTTCCGCGTCGTTCCCCAGCGGCCGGAGATGGGCGGCGAGGACTTCTCCTGCTATCAGCAGCGCATCCCCGGCGCGCTGTTCCATGTGGGAGTTGGCGGAGAGCACCCCGTGCACAATCCCAAGTTCATTGCGGACCCGGCGGCGCTCGTCCCGGCCGCACAGCTGATGGCGGAGATTGTGCTCCGCGCGCTCGAAAACGGCAAGGAGGCAGACCATGGCAAAGCTGTTTTATCCTGATTTTTTCAATGACGTCTTTGGCCCCATCATGCAGCCCGGCTCCAGCGGGAGCTTTGCGGGAACGAGCCGCGTGGGCCGGGTCGCGCGCCACTGCCTGAAGAGCGCGCCGAAGCGGGCGAAGATTCTGTTCAATCCCGGCGACCACCACATGAAATCGCTGGGCAACATGATGGACGACCGCGCCTATCTGGGCGGCCTGCAGGATTTCGCCACCGACGACATCCGGCTGTTCGACGCCCATCGGCTGGCCCGCGAGGCCGGCATTTCCTACGAGTTCGGCGAGCTGGAGCGGGACAATCCCTATCCCGGCAGCGTGACCTTCCTGCTGGAGGGCGAGGGCGGCGATGCGGCGGAGCTGGTGGCCCGCTCCATCGGCGGCGGCATGATTGCCACCTACCGCATCCACGGCTTCCCGCTCCATTGGCAGGCGGACACCTATGCCGCGCTGGTCTGGAAGGCGCCGAAGGCGGCGCTGGAGTCGCTGGAGACCTGGGCGGGCGAGAACCTCTCCGATTTCGTGGAGGTCAGCTACGCCGGGGCGGAAGGCTTCGCGGCGCTGTACGAGTTCTCTGCGGAGGAATCCGCAAGGCGCCTGGCGTGCAGAGTCCCCGAGGGCGCGGAGGTGCGGCTTCTGCCCGCATTGCTCCCCGTGGTGACTCTCCGGGAGCGCAGGCCGCAGCTGTTCAAAACCGTGGAAGAGTGGCGGCAGGTCGCGCAGGCGCGGAATATCAGCTTCGTCCAGGCGGCCATTGAATATGAGAAGGACTTCTCCGGCTGGACGGACGCTCAGATCTGGGCGTATTTCGAAAAGATCGACGGCATCCTGAACAACCAGATCCACTCGCTGGAGCGGGTGGGCTATGACAAGGCCCAGGATACGCCGAACCTGCCCATCTACGGAAGGGCGTGGGACCGCTATCTGAAGACCGGGCGGGCGCTGTAGGATCCCATCACCCAGCACATCATCGTCCACGCCATGTCCACCAACGCGAAGCTGCCCGGCACGAAGATCGTTCCCGGCCCGATGGGTACCGGCGGCGGCTATCTATACAGCGCCATCGACGCGGTGCGCGAGGCCCGCGGCTTCTCCCACGAGAAGGTCATCGAGAGCCTGATCGTTGCGGCGGCGCTGGGCGCCATCGCCTTTACCCATGCGCAGGCCAGCGGCAATTCCGGCTGCGTGGGCGAATCCGGCGTGTGCTGCGCCATGGCCAGCGGCGCGATCGCCTGGCTCGCGGGCGGCGACGGCGTTGCGGTGGAAAACGCGGCGTCCATGGCGCTTCAGGCGAATCTGGGCATCCCCTGCGATCCCATTCCCGGCGGCAAGGAGTTCCCCTGCATTACGCGCACCATCCGCGCGGCGGTCACCGCGCCGCTGTACGCGGATCTGGCGCTGGCGGGCATCGATCCGCTGATCCCCTATCACGAGGTGCTGTTCGCCATCGAGGAGAACCGGAAGCGCTCCACAAACGCGCTTTTGCACGACGGAATCAATCTGGCCCCCTGCGCGATGCGCTGCCAGGAGTGCTTCCAGAGCGAGCTGATGGCGGACAAGCTGAAATTCGAGGCGCGGCAAAGCTGAAATATCGGAGGGATAACCATGAGAGAATTGCGACTGGAATCCGTGCTGGTTGACACGCACATGTATGAAGACCCGCTGACGAAATCGGTCAACACGCCGATCTATCAGACGTCTACCTTCCGTCAGGAACAGATTCGCGGCGAGGTGGAATGGGAGTATTCGCGTTCGGGCAATCCCACGCGCGCAGCGCTGGAACGGCTGATGGCCCGGCTGGAGCGCGGACATGCGGGCTTTGCGTTCGCGTCGGGCATGGCGGCGCTGACGGCCGCGCTCAGCCTGTTTCAGGCCGGAGACTGCGTGCTGATTCCGGAAAATGTCTACGGCGGCACCTATCGCGTGCTCGAGAAGGTCTTCAGCCGCTTCGGCATCCGCTACAAAATCGTGAATTCCACCGATCTGCAGGCCGTGGACGCGGCGTTCACGGAGGATGTGAAGGCGATGCTGATGGAATCGCCGGCCAATCCGCTCCTGACGGTCACCGATATCCGCGCGCTGAGCGCCGTTGTGAAGGCCCATGGCGCGCTGCTGATTGTGGACAACACCTTCATGACGCCCTATCTGCAGCGGCCGATTGAGCTGGGCGCAGACATCGTGGTTCACAGCGCCACGAAGTATCTGGGCGGACACAGCGACGTGGTGGCGGGGCTGGTCGTGACCGCGACGCCCGAGCTTTCGGAGAGGATCGCGTTCGTCCAGAACTCCACGGGCGGCGTGCTCGGCCCCTTCGATTCCTATCTTGTGCTGCGGGGAATCAAGACGCTGGCGGTGCGGCTGGACCGGCATGCTTCGAATGCGCAGCGCATTGCGGAGCATCTTTCCGGAAATCCCGCCGTCAGGGACGTCTATTATCCGGGCCTGCCGGGCGCTCAGGGCTATGAGATCCAGCGGGCGCAGGCGAAGAACGGCGGAGCGATGATCTCCTTTGAGCTGCAGGAGGGCTACGATGTGCCGAAGTTCTTCTCCTCGCTGAAGCTGATCACGCTGGCGGAAAGCCTGGGCGGCGTGGAGAGCCTCATCTGCCATCCGGCCAGCATGACCCACGCGGCCATCCCCGAGGAGCTCCGGCGCAGAATCGGCATCACGGAGGGACTGATCCGCCTCTCCGTCGGCATCGAGGATGTGGACGATCTGATCGAGGATCTGGACGCTGCAATCGATGCCGCAAAGGCATAGGCGATCGCTTTCTCCGGCCGCAGCGTGCGCTGCGGCCGGAGTTTTGCGCAAAGAGGCGGCGCTGTCGGAGGGCGCACTGGTTCAACGAAATCTGAACATACAGGTTGCCGGACATTTCATGAAAAACCCCTTGACAAAATAGGTTGATTATGATAAACTAACCCCGTTGTGAGCGTGCCGTGTGCGCTGCCGGCGGGTTTGGTTTTCACATGGCATCGGTTTTTGAGTTGAGGTTGGCGAAAGCCGACCTTCATTTTACACCGAAAGTTAGCAAATGCTAACTTTCGGAAGCCCGTTGGGAGGAGTCCTTATCAAAAAGCATGGCATTACGATTGCCCTGGCGGCAATCCTGCTCGGGCTGTCCTTTGGGTCGCTGTTTGTCGGGGTGCTGGACGTCAAGCTGTCCTCGCTTCTGGCGGGCGATACGGAGCAGTGGAGCGTCTTTCTGATCTCCCGCCTGCCGCGCCTGCTGGCAATTCTGTGCACGGGCGCCGGCATGAGCACGGCGGGCCTGATCATGCAGCAGCTCTGCATGAACAAGTTCGTCTCGCCCACCACGGGCGCGACGCTGTCCTCGGCCCAGCTGGGAATTCTGCTGGCGCTGCTCTTTCTGCGCTCGGCGACGCTGTGGGGGCTGGTGGTGTTCTCGTTCATCACGGCGATTGCGGGAACGCTGCTGGTCGTCTGGTTTATTCAGAGCATCCAGTTCAAGGACACGATCATGGTTCCCCTGGTGGGCATCATGTTCGGCAACGTGATCAACGGCGTCATCAACTATCTCGCCTACAAGTACGACATGACCCAGTCGATCTCGGCGTGGCTGGTGGGACATTTTTCCTCCATTATCAGGGGAAATTATGAGATCGTCTATCTCGTCGTCCCGCTGGTGATTCTGGCCTTCGTCTTCGCCAACCACTTCAACATTGTGGGCATGGGCAAGGAGTTTTCCCGGAACCTCGGCGTGCATTACAACCTGGTGCTGACGATGGGCCTGTGCATTGCGGCGATGATCACGGCATCGGTGGTCGTGGTGGTGGGCTCCATCTCTTACATCGGCCTGATCGTGCCCAATCTGGTGGCCATGTTCAAGGGGGACAAGATCCGGGGCACCATTGCGGATACGGCTCTGTTTGGCGCCATTTTTGTCCTCGCGTGCGATATGATCGGCCGCACGGTCATCGCGCCCTATGAGCTGCCCATTGAGCTGATCATCGGCATTGTCGGCAGCATCGTGTTCATCGGACTGCTGCTCTACCGGCTGAACCACGGCCGCAAGGCGGTGCGCTTTGACAGAAGAAAAAGAACGGCGGAAATGGGAGGTGCAGAGGGATGAAGCAGGCCGCTGCACTGCGCTCGAAGCGCTCAAACACCCGGAAGTTCGTGATCCTGGGGATCATCGTGCTGCTGGCGGTGATCGGATACATGACCGTCGGCGTGCACTTTGAGAACCCCAAGCTCTGGCGGTATTCCATGAAAATCCGCACGCCGAAGCTGATCGTCATGCTGATCGTCGCCTTTGCCATCGGCGCGGCGTCGCTGGTGTTCCAGTCGATCATCAACAACACGATCGTCACGCCCTGCCTGCTGGGCATGAATTCGCTGTATACATTGATTCACACGGCGGTCTACTTCTTCGCGGGCGCCACCAGCGCCCTCGCCAACAGCGCGAATCTCGCCTTTGCCGTGGATCTGGCGCTGATGGGCGCGATCGCCACGGTGGTTTACAGCTACTTGTTCAAAAAGACAAAACACAATGTCCTGTACGTGCTGCTGATCGGCACGGTGATGACCTCGCTGTTCTCCAGCGTTCAGACCACGCTGACGCGCATCATGGATCCCAACGAATACGAGACCCTGCTGAGCACGCTGGTCGCCAGCTTCAGCAATGTCAATTCGGAGATCATCCTGTTTGCCATGGCCGTGCTGCTGATCGTGATGTTCGCGCTGCGCAGGGAGCTGGCGCTGCTGGACGTGCTGACGCTGGGAAAGGATCAGGCCACGAATCTCGGCGTGGACTATGACAAATGCGTGCGCCGCCTGCTGCTGGGCGTGACGCTGTTCATCGCGGTGGCGACGGCGATGGTAGGGCCCATCTCGTTTATCGGCCTGATCATTGCGAACCTGTCGCGGCAGCTGCTGAAGACCTATCGGCACTCCCAGCTCGTGCTCGGGTCGGTCATGTTTGGCATGATCGTTCTGATCGGCGGCCAGCTCATTGTGGAGCGCGTGTTCAGCTACACAATTCCCATCAGCGTGTTCATCAGCCTGGGCGGCGGCGTCTATTTCCTGTATCTGCTGCTGAGAAATCGGAGGGTGTAAGTATGATTGTTGACAAGCTGACAAAACAGTATGACGGAAAGACCGTCGTGGACGGCGTGAGCTTTGAGATTCCCAAGGGCAAGGTGATCTCGCTGATCGGCCCCAACGGCGCCGGAAAGACCACGGTCATGGGCATCATGTCCCGGCTGATCGCCAGGGACGGCGGCAATGTGGAGTTTGAAGGCACGGATATCTCCAGGTGGAAGAGCAAGGAACTGTCCAAGCGGCTGGCCATTCTGACCCAGAGCAACAGCATTCAGATGAAGCTGACCGTGCGCGAGCTGATCGCCTTCGGCCGGTTCCCGTATTCCGGCGGCCGGCTGACCGATGCGGACAACGCGATCATCGACAAGGCCATCGCCTACATGGAGCTTCAGCCGTTCGAGGACCAGTTCATCGACGAGCTGTCCGGCGGACAGCGCCAGCGGGCCTATATCGCCATGGTCATTGCCCAGGACACGGAGTTCGTTCTGCTGGACGAGCCGACGAACAACCTGGACATCTACCATGCCACGAACATGATGAAAATTGTCCGTCGCCTTTGCGATGAGCTGGGAAAGACGGTGATTTTGGTGCTGCATGAAATCAACTATGCGGCATTCTATTCCGATTACATCTGTGCCTTTAAGGACGGAAAGATCGCGAAATTTGGAACGGTGGAGGAGGTGATGACGAAAGAAACGCTGTCCCGGATTTATGACGTCGATTTTGAAATCATGAAGATTCAGGGAAAGCCCCTGTCCATCTACTATTGACACTGGAACGATTCCCCGCCGACAAGTTGATTCTATCTATATAAGGAGCGATGCAATATGAAAAAAGCAATGACCCTTCTTCTGGCCGCACTGATGATGCTCACCTTCGCGCTCAGCGCCGTCGCGGAGGAGGCGACGCCAGAGAGGATCACCGTCAACTGCCTCGACGGCAATGGCGAAACCGTGGAGCTGGCGGTGCCCTATGATCCGCAGCGCATCGCGGTGCTGGACTTCGCCTCTCTGGACATCCTGGACAATCTGGGCCTGGGCGACCGGGTGGTTGGCTGCGTCAACGTCACCCTGGACTACATCGCCGCCTACAATGACAGGGAAAATGTCGTCAATCTGGGCACCATCAAGGAGGCCGACATGGAGGCCCTGTTCATGTGCGAGCCCGAGATCATCTTCATGTCCGGCCGCATGTCCGACTACTATGACGATATCAGCGAAATCGCGCCCGTCGTCCGCCTGACCACCGATTCCCAGCTGGGCCTGGTGGAGAGCGTGCGCAGGAATGCCAGGACCATCGCCTCCATCTTCGGCCTGGAGGACGAGGTTGACGGAAAGCTGGCCGCCTACGACGGCCGGATCGCCGCCCTTGCCGAATTTGCAGAGGGCAGGACCGCGCTGGTCGGCATGTTCAGCGGCGGCAGCCTGAGCCTTCTGGGCGACGATGGACGCTGCTCCATCATCGGCACCGAGATCGGCTTTGAGAACATCGGCGTCAGCGATGACAGCGCGACGGCGACCCACGGCAACGAGGCCTCCTATGAGTTCATCGTGGCGGCTGCGCCCGACTATATCTTCATCATGAACCGCGATGCCGCCATCGGCGCTGACGGCGCGGATCTGGCGCAGGACGTCATCGAAAACGAACTCGTCATGCAGACGCAGGCCTATCAGAGCGGCCATATCGTCTATCTGGAGAACCCCGGAATCTGGTACACCGCAGAGGGCGGCATCTCCGCGCTGGGCGTCATGCTGGACGATCTGGAGGGCGCGCTGCTCAACTGATGCGCCAGTCCGAAAACATCTGGCCCTTCCTGCGGCAGCCCCGCACGATCTGTGAAAGAAGCCGCTTCGCACTCTGTGCGAAGCGGCTTCTTTGATCCTTGAGCGCGTCAGCGGCCGCCCTTTCCGGGCTTTCCGCCCATGCCGCCGTTTCCGCCCATTCCACCCATTCTGCCGGAGCCGTTGGAGTAGGTCAGGCTGTCCATGGTGATTTCCATGGTTTCCGATCCGATGGCGAGGGTGTAGACGGAGCCCTGTACGATCCCGGGGCAACTGAGGAGGACGCAGGAGAAGTCCTGGTCGGTCTGCCGGGACAGCAGCACGCTGCCGTTCGGGTCCGTCAGCGTGACCAGCGTGCCCGCAGGCTGCGTGTCGAGGGCGACCATGATGGAGCCCTGGGTGGATGAGCTGCCGAAGCCGACGCTCATGGCGGCGCTGCCGGTCGCGACGAACGTTCCGCCGGAAATGGCGCCGCTGGAGCCATAGTCCAGCAGCGAGGTATCGCCGCTGATGGGGCCGGAGATCACGATCGAGCCGCCGGAGATGCTGACACTGCCGTTGGAATCGATGGCGTCGCCGCCGGCGCTGATATAGAGCTCGCCGCCGGAGATGTCGATGCTGCTGTCGGAGCCGGAGCCGAACATGTCGATGCTGCTGTCGGAGCCGGAGCCGAACATGTCGCCGCCGCGCTGTCCGCCGAAGCCGCTCTGGTCGTTGCCGCCCGCGGCGTTCAGGCCGTCGTCGGAGGCCGTTACGGAGAGCTCGCCGCCGGAGATGAACAGGCTCAGGCCCTCCAGCCCTTCGTAGCTCTTTGTGATGCTGATGGCGCCGGACGCAATCGAGAGCAGACCGTCGGCGTGAAAGCCGTCGTCGCCCGTGGCAATTTCGAAGCTGCCGCCGTTGACCGTCATATTGCCGTTGGTGTGGACGGCGTCGTCCGCCGCGTCGATTTCAAAGTCGCCGCCGTTGATGAGAAGATCCCCGTCGGACTTGATGCCCTTGGCGCTGGCACTGCTCTCCTCCGGCTGATCCGCGGGGGAGGGGAGCGGCGCGCCGGGGCGGCCGCCCATGAATTGGCCCCGCCCGCCGGGGGACTGCGGCGCGGCGTTGGCGCTTCCGCCGCCGGAGACGATGCTCAGACTGCCGCCGTCGATCTGCATGGCGGAGGAGGCGCTCAGCCCGTCGCCCTCGGCGGCGATCTCCAGAGTCCCGCTCGCGATGTAGAGAGAGCCGAGGGAGGCGTCGTCCGCGTTTTCGGCGTGGAGACCGTCCTTGCCGGAGGCGATGTGGATTTCCGCGCTGACGATGCCGAGACTGTCCTTCGCGGTGATGCCGTGGGAGGCGGCGTCGATCTGATACGTGCCGCCCGTCAGGCACAGCGCATCCTTGGAGACGATGCCGTGGCCGGCGGGAGAGGTGACGGTCAGACTGCCGCTGCCGTTCAGGGTCAGATCGTCCTTGGAGAAGATGACGGCGTCGATGTTGTTTTCGTCGATGGGCTCGAAGCTGCCGCCGTTGGAGAGCGCGTTTTCTGTGCCGTCGGCGAGGGTGATGAATACCTTGTCCGCCTGCAGCACGTAGATGGGCGCCGAGGTTGCGCTGTGAAGAGCGACGCCGTTGAGGACCAGCTGGATCTTGTCGGACTTGTCAGCGTTGACGATGATCATGCCGTCGTCCAGCGCGCCTGAGAGGATGTAGGTGCCCTCGTCGACGATGGCGACGGTGCTTCCGGAGATCTGCACGGCGGCGGAGCTGCAGGCGGCGGAACTGCCGTTGAGCTGGATGAGCGCGCTTGTATTCTCGTCGTAGCCCGCATCGAGGTCGCGGTCGGTGAACAGATCTGTGTCGATGGCTTTTGCTGCGGCATTTGGCGCTTCGGCGAGAACGGGATCCCGCTGTCTGGCGCAGCCGGTCATGAACAGCGCAAGGGCCAGGAATGTGAGCAGTGCTTTCCTTTTCATGAAGAGCTCCTTTCTGAATGGCGGTTTGTGCCGTCGGCCGGCGCGCCGCTGATGCTCTTTTCTCGTCGCAGGCGGCCGCATCCCTGGATTCGCAGAGGCGCATGGGCCGCCCTTCACGCTTTAGTATACCAGATGAATCTCAAAATCAAAGGAAAATCACGAATTGTTCAAAAATTGGTTACGCTTTGTCCAAAACAGAGGGCGCCCGGCAAAGAGCCGGGCGCCTGTGGCTGAGATTTTCCTGATCTGCCTGAGGCCGCGGATGAGCGCGCCGATGCGGCCTGAATCGGCGAAAATACTGGCTTCACCGGGGCACGCGATTGTGCGGATCGGCAGATGAACCGCCCATCGGCGGTGCTCTGCGGACAGCTCCGGATCGTGTGAGGGGCTGCGTCAGTAGAGCTTGCCGAGGATTTCCGGCTCGGCGAACAGCGCGGTCGCGCCGCCCGTGTGCCAGAACAGCACGCGCTCGCCCCGGGCGATCCGGCCGCTGCGCACGTCGGCCAGCAGTGCGGCGAGCGCCTTGCCGGTGTACACGGGATCCACGAACAGGCCTTCGGTGCGCGCCAGCAGCCGGATGGCCTCGGATGCGGCGGCGCTGGGCTGCTCGTAGCCGGGCTGCCACTGCGTCAGATCGAGGTGCATGGCGGTGCGATCCGGCGCGGCGTCGCTGCCCAGCAGTGCGAGCACATCGCCGCACAGCCGGCAGACCTTGTCCAGATAGGGCCCCTCGTCCTTGGGGCTGGCCGCCACCGATATGATTTCAGTATCGGAACCCAGCAGCGCGCGGCCGGCGTGCAGTCCGGCCATCGTTCCGCCGGTGCCGGTGGAGTGGTAGATCTTCGACAGGCGCAGTCCGCCCATCGCCTCCAGCTGTTCCGCCAGCTCCGCCATGCCGTCCACGAAGCCCACGGAGCCCACCTTGCTCGCGCCGCCCATGGGAATGTTCACGCAGCGCTGCCCTGCGGCGTTCAGCTCCGCAGCGCGCGCGGCGCCCATTACCTCGGCGCGGGCGTCGGCGTCCGCCTCGGTCTCGCCCTCCTGAATGGGCACGATGTGGATCTCCGCGCCCAGCACGTTGTCCAGCAGCAGATTGGCGCGGTGGCTCGACGGCTCGGGCTCCACCACGACGGTCAGATACAGAATGGGCTGCAGGCCGAGGCGGCGGCAGGCGGCGGCCGTCTCCATGGCGTGGTTGGACTGGGTTGCGCCGTAGGTGATGACGTGCGTCGCGCCCTGCTGCACGGCCTCGCCCAGCAGGTATTCCAGCTTGCGCACCTTGTTGCCGCCGAAGAGGTTCATGCCTGTGAAGTCATCCCGCTTGATGTAAAGCTCCACGCCCAGCTGCTCGGAGAGCCGGTCCAGCCGGTACATGGGCGTGGGAAAGAAGCCGAGCCGGGCTTTGGGCAGCCTGGAGGTCAGGCTGCGGACGGTGTTGATCTGTTTGTTCATGTAAATGATCCCCCCAAGGTCAAGTCTGTAATGTCAGTATGCACTTTTTGCGGCGGGATGTCAACCGCCATCGACCGGAGAAATCCATGCTGCTGTGGCCGGATGTGAGCAAATATGCATTTCGCATGCATTCCGTTTGCTTGGAAATGACCATTCCGAAAGGATGCGATAATATGTCGAACAATAATTTTGTTATACCCTGACAATAAACAGAAAAATCTGTCACACTTTTGATGCAAAAATGGAAAAATAGGGATTGATATTTTCGCCAGCAGGTGGTATAATCATTCCAGCGTATTGATACGTGACAGAAACAAGGAGGATGTTACTTATGAAAAAGCTGCTGTCCTGCCTGCTGCTCGTCGCCATGCTGGCAACCTGTTTTGCCTTCGCATCGGCGGAGGAGACCACGACCGGCCGCACCGGCACCACGCTGTTCGAGTGCGATGAGAACGGCTACCCCGATCTGGGCGGCGTGACCCTGACCATCTGGATGCCCCTGGATTCTTCCATGACCGAGTTCATCGAGACCAACAGCGACCTGAAGGTCATTCAGAACTTCGAGGAAATGCTCAACGTGAACCTGGAGTTCGTGCATCCGTCCGTCGGCGCCGAGCAGGAGGGCTTCTCCACCATGCTGGCCAGCGGCGAATACCCGGACATGATCTTTGAGGGCTATGTCGAGAGCTACTATGCCGGCGGTCTGGCCATGGCCTATGAGGATGGCCTGGTGTACGACTACACCGAGCTGGTGAGCCCCGAGACCACCCCCAACTACTGGGCCTATGTCATGGACGATCCCTATCTGGCGAAGATCGCCGTGGACGACTTCGGCCGCAACGTGCACCTGGGCAGCCAGGTCTCCGGTTCCGAGGAGATCTGCACCTGCATGTGGGGCCTGATGATCCGCCAGGATCTGCTGGATGAGGCCGGCCTGGAGACCCCCGTCACCATCGACGACTGGACCAACATGCTGCGCACCTTCAAGGAGATGGGCGTGAAGTATCCGCTGCTGCTGAACAAGTCCGGCTATTGGCTCAGCCGCAACGCCTTCTCCAGCGCCTGGAACATCGACGCGAGAAACTTCAACCTGACCGCGGATGGCGAAGTGGTCTACGGCCCCGCCACCCCCGAGTACAAGGAGTATCTGTCCACCATCGCCATGTGGTACAAGGAGGGCCTGATCAACCCCGACTTCGCCACCGACACCCAGTCCGACACCTGGGCCATGCTGGCCAGCGATGAGGGCGGCTGCGTTGCCGACCACACCTACGCCTATGCCACCAACTATCACACCGTTCTGGACGTGGACAACCATCCCGAGGAGGCCCTCGTGGCCGCCCAGATGCCCAAGCTGAACGCCGACGATCCGCTGACCCGCGTGATGGTCACCAACCGCGGCCTCGGCAAGCAGAAGTACATCTGCGAATCCTCCGAGCACAAGGAGGAGTGCGTGGCTCTGCTGGACGCCCTGTACTATCCTGAGATCGAGTTCATGTTCTCCAACGGTATCGAGGGCATCGGCTACAACCTGAACGAGTACGGCTATCCCGTCATCACCAACGTGGAGTACGACGAGAATGCCTCCGTCGAGGACAAGCGCTGCATGCGCCTGTACAACTTCGAGACCGAGTCCGACTCCGATCTGGACTACATCATCACCTCCAAGTACTGCTACGGCCCGCAGCCGGACACCTGCATCCTGTACTCCCAGTGCGGCTACGATCTGCTGTGGCCCAAGGGCGCCAGCTTCACCGCCGAGGAGGCCGAGGTCATCGCCGACTACAGGACCGACGTCGAGACCTACCGCGACGAGATGATGATGAAGTTCATCACCGGCACCGCCGACATCGAGACCGAGTTCGACGACTATGTCGCCAAGCTGAATGAGCTGGGCCTGCAGGAGCTGCAGGAGGTCTATCAGGCTTCCTACGCCCGCTTCGTCGAGCGCTGATTCCCGGTTTGACCCGATCCTGTGCGGGGAGAGAGAAGCCTCTCTCCCCGCATTTTTATCATCCCAATATTAAAGAGGGGAGAAGTTCATGAGCGAGATCAGGTATTCCCGGCTTCCCTTTCACAAGCGGCTGGCGACCAACATCCGCAGGCATCCGGCGCTGTACATCATGCTGCTTCTGCTGATGGTGTACTTCGCCATCTTCTGCTATTGGCCGATGTATGGAAACATCATCGCCTTTCAGAATTACAAGCCCATCAAGGGCATCCTGGGCAGCAAGTTTGTGGGACTGAAGAACTTTCAGAAGTTCTTCGGCAGCTATTACTTCGGCCGGCTGATGCGCAATACGCTGCTGCTCAGCTTCTACAACCTGCTGTTCGGCTTTCCGCTGCCGATCATCTTCGCAGTGCTGCTCAACGAGGTGCGCAACCAGGCCTTCAAGCGGACGGTGCAGACGATTACCTATCTGCCGCACTTCATCACCACTGTGGTGGTGTGCAGTATGATTACCCAGTTTACCAACAGCGAGGGCTTCATCACCGAATTTGTCAATTCCATCACGGGGCACACAGGCTCGCTGATCGGCGACGCCGGCGCCTTCAGATCGATCTACACGATCTCCGGCGTGTGGCAGAGCTTCGGATGGAACTCCATTATCTATATCGCGGCCATCTCCGGCATCAACCCCGACCTGTATGAGGCCGCCACCATCGACGGTGCGAACCGGGCCCAGTGCATGTGGCACGTGACGCTGCCGGGCATCCGCGAGACCATCGTCATCATGCTGATCATGGCCTGCGGCCGCCTGATGAACGTGGGCTGGGAGAAGGCCTTCCTGCTGCAGTCCGAGGCGACCTATGAGACGTCGGACATCATCTCCACCTACGTCTACCGCAAGGGCTTCACCGAGAATGATTACAGCTATTCCACCGCGGTCAACATCTTCAATTCCGTCATCAATCTGATTCTGCTGACGGCCACCAACAAGATTAGCAACAAGCTGTCCGGCAGCGGACTGTGGTAAGGGGGCGCGAGCATGTCGAAGAAAAAACAGACTGCGTCCGTGGTTGGCTTCAGCCGGGGCGACAAGATCTTTTTCGGGTGCAACTATGTGCTGATGGCCGTGCTGGCGCTGATCACGCTGTATCCGATGCTGTATGTGGCGTTCTGCTCGTTCAGCAGCCCGAACGAATTTGCACTGGTGCGCGGACTGCTGCTGCGCCCTGCGGGCTTCTCGCTGGAGGGTTACAAGATGGTGTTCCAGATGTCCTCCATCTGGCTGGGCTATCGCAACACCATCATGTACCTGGTGCTGGGCACGCTGTTCTCCATGGCGATGACCATCATGGGCGCGTTCATGCTCTCCCACAGCGACTTTGAACTGAAGAAGCCGGCGATGATTCTGATCGTGTTCACGATGTATTTCAGCGGCGGCATGATTCCCACCTATCTGTGCGTGAATGCCCTGGGCCTGAACAACACCATCTGGGCGGTGCTGCTGCCCGGCGGCGTGAGCGTGTACAACATGATCGTGCTGCGCACCAGCTTCAACGGCATTCCGAAGGGCCTGATTGAATCCGCCACCATCGACGGCGCGAGCGACATGGTGGTGCTGTTCCGCATCGTGCTGCCGCTGTCGCTGGCCGCGCTGGCGACGATCACGCTGTTCTACGCCGTGAGCTATTGGGGCGCATGGTACAACGCCATGATCTACCTGCAGAAGCGGCGCGACCTGTATCCGCTGCAGCTGTTCCTGCGCGAGCTGCTGATTCTGGACACCGGCAACGAGCAGTTCCTGAACTCTATGTCCGGCACCGAGGCAAACCGGTATCTGGTGAAGGAGATCGTGAAGTACTGCGTCATCATGGTGGCCACGATTCCGATTCTGGTGGTCTATCCGTTCATTCAGAAGTACTTCGTCAAGGGCGTCATGGTGGGCGCGATCAAGGAGTGAGCATGCTGTACGGAGATCCCTGCGTTTTTGCAGTGGGCAATGAATATCAGATTGCATTCAATACAAGGGAATACGGCGTGGCCTGGGTGGAAGTGGACGGACGGGCGTATCGCGACAGCCGCAACGGGCTGATGCGCTCGGAGACGCTGATCCACAAGGTCGCGCTGCCCATGGCGGTGCTGAACGCCGCGCGGCGCTATCGCGTGTGCTTCCGGGCGCTGCCGGTGCGCCGTCCCTATTTTCCGGAGCTGGGCGAGCTCCAAACGCGGGACTATGCGTTCCGGCCGACGGACGAATCGCGCCCGCTCCGGGCGTTCATGCTGGCGGACACCCATTCCCGGGTGGACGCGCCCTGCCGCGCGGCGGAGGCGTTCGGAGCGGTCGATCTGCTGATTCTCAACGGCGATATCCCCGCCGAGAGCAAGCAGATCGAGGACATTCGCGCGATTTACGACATCACCAGCCGCCTGACCCATGGAGAGATCCCCGTGGTGTTCGCCCGGGGAAATCACGACTATCGCGGGCGGCTGGCCACCGAGCTGCCGGAGTACATCGGCACGCGGCAGGGCGAGACCTGGTTTACGTTCCGGATGGGCGGGCTGTGGGGAATCGTGCTGGACTGCGGCGAGGACAAGCGGGACACCGACCCCGAGTACGGCGGGCTGGTGGACTGTCACGGGATGCGGCTGCAGGAGACGGCGTTTTTGAAGGACGTCCTTCGACGCGCCGACGAAGAGTTCCGCGCTCTGGGCGTGCGCAAGCGCGTCGCCATTTGCCACATGCCGTTCCCGACGAAACAGGTGACGATGAACGACGAGAAGTTTACCATTGAAACCGAGCTCTATTCGGAGTGGACGCAGCTGCTGAATGGCATGGATCTGGACATGATGCTCTGCGGGCACATGCACTGGCCGGATCTGGTGGAGCCGGGAAGCGAGAACATGCGTCTGAATGCGAACTTCCCCATCGTGATCGGTTCCGCTGTATATGAGGGTGAAATCGTCTGCCGGGACCCGGAGCACATGGGCTCCGAGTACGCGGCCTGCGGCATCACCTGGTCAGAGGATGCGCTGACGGTGGAGACCGTGGACAACCTGGGCGGCCGCCGAACCCTGTTTGAAAAGACGGCGGAAGCGCCGTCGAATCCATAAAAAAAGGCCGACCGACGCTCGAAGCCGGCTGGCCGGTCTGTCAAAGCCATTCATGTCTATGTTTGAAGCCACTTTGCCGGTTGGCAAAGTGGCTTCTTTAACGGAGTGCCCGCTTTCATACGATATGTGAGAGCGGATTTATTTTTTGCTTTTTCCGGAATCCTGTACAGCGGTAAAGCCGCCGTGCAGAGGAAGGTTAGCCGATCAGCGCGGTGATGACATCCGCGTCGGCCACACCGGTGGCGTCCAGAGCATGCTCCGTCTGGAAGGCGCTGACAGCGGCCTTGGTGTCGGCGTCGTAGATGCCGTTGACCGCGATGTTCAGCCTGGTCTGCAGCCACTCCACGGAGCTCTTCGCGTCATAGTCGCTGCCGAGCGCAGCCTTGGCTGCATCGACAAAGCTCTGAAGCTCCGCATCGGAAATCGCCTGTGCGGGCTTGTCCTCCGGCTTGTCGGTGGGCTTGTCGGTGGGCTTGTCGGTGGGCTTGTCGGTGGGCTCGTCGGTGGGCTCATCGGTGGG
>JBJEUD010000017.1:86092-95906 GCA_051883655.1 Candidatus Faecivicinus sp.
CGGTGGGCTTGTCGGTGGGCTTGTCGGTGGGCTCGTCGGTGGGCTCATCGGTGGGTTCGTCGGTGGGCTCGTCGGTGGGCTCGTCGGTGGGCTCGTCGGTGGGCTCGTCAGTGGGCTCATCGGTGGGCTCACTGGTGGGCTCACTGGTGGGCGCGTCAGTGGGCTCGTCGGTGGGTTCACTGGTGGGCGCATCGGTCGGCGCGGGGGTCGGGGCTGCCGTGGGGGCCGGAGTCGGGGTGGATGCAGTATACTTGAACATCTTCCTGATCAGGGAAGCGTCCGCCGTCTTGCCGTTGCCGGTCTCGCCGATGGCGGTGAGGAATGCCTTGACCGCATTGACGGTCTTGCTGTCATAGGTGCCGCTGGCGCTGCCGGACAGGAAGCCGAGCTTGCGCAGCTGGTTCTGCATTTCGGTCACGCGCTTGCCGGTATCGCCCTTCTGCAGGGAGATGTATTCGGAGCAGGCGGGCGCGCCGGACTTGGCCAGGGCCTTGAGCGTTGCGGCGCCGGCAATGCCGTCCTGCTTGAGGCCGGCGGCCTTCTGGAAGCGCTTGACGGCAGCCTGGGTGCGGGAGCCAAATTCACCGTCCACCGGTGCGGCCAGATAGCCCAGATCGCGCAGACGCGCCTGCAGCTTTTCCACGCGGATGCCGGCGGAGCCCTTGCTGAGGGTCACATAGGTCTCGAAAGCGGGGGCATTGGACGCGAACAGCCGCTGCTGCAGCGCTGCGGAGGCGACGCCGTCCTGGGTGAGGCCGAGGGCATCCTGGAAGTAGCGGACGGCGGTTTTGGTGGCGGCGCCGAACACGCCGTCCACGGAGCCGCAGTTGTAGCCCAGCTCGTTCAGGCGGCGCTGGAGCGCCTTGACCGCGTCGCCGGTGGCGCCGCTGGACAGGCTGGAATAGGAAACCGCGGCGGGCGCTGCCGTGGGCGCCGCAGTGGCGGCCGGTTCCTCGACGGGCTCGATATAGCGGATGTCACAGTCCGTGTACGGCAGGCCTTCGAAATCCGAATCGGACTCGCGGACCGCGTCCTTGACGGCATAGGGGAACATCGGCGCGTCCAGGGAATCCTCCGGCGCTTCGTTCGCGGTCATGACCACGTACAGTCCGCCCAGGCGGACGTCGTCGCCGCAGACGTACAGGCCGACGCGCACCGCCAGATCCTCCTCGTTGAGGAAGGCATAGCGCTCGACGACGATGCAGGTCAGCTCCGGCTCGCTCTCGGTCAGCTCATAGGAATCGGAAGCCGCGTCGTAGACCGCGGCGGCGAAGGGAATGGCGTCCGCTGCGGGCTGCTCGGGCAGGATATCCATGCCCAGGAACGAGGCGGCGGCGTACTCCCGAAGCACCTGAGCGGGCACGGTGATCTTGCCGTCGGCGACGGTCAGGCGCTCGTCCAGCATGCTCCAGTCGGAGCACATCAGCTGCAGCTGTGTCCAGACAAATCCGGGGTCCGCCGCCGAATAGGCGACCTCGCCCTCGATGCCCATGTTGTGGGCCAGGCTGTCCAGCACGGGAATCATGCGCTCCAGCTTCTGCTCGGTGGTCTCTTCCACGCTCTGGAAGGTCAGCACGCTTTCCGCGCAGGCCAGCGAGGAGATCAGCAGCAGCGCTGAAATCAGGATGCACAGGAACCTTTTCATTTCAATCACTCCTTTTCCGGAGGGCATCGCCCTCTGACATTGGGTTCAACTATTAGACACAGGCATGCTGGGAAAAGTTCACATCCGCATGTTAATTCTTGTGAGATCAAGAAACTGTCATACGATCGGCCATTTTCCTTTTCTTCATCGTCCTTGCGCAGGGCGCGCGCACATGCTATAATGAACAGAGATTTGGATTACGGAGGCGGAAAGATGCGCTGGGATGTGGGCATTGATCTGGGCACGGAGAACGTGCGCATGGCGGTGTGGAAGGAAGGGCCGGTGCTGGATGCGGCGGCCGCGCTGGCATTCCGGGAGGGCCGAGACACGCCGATCTGCGGCGGCGATGCCGCGCGGAAGCTCTATGGCCGCACCTGCGAGGGCATGTCGGTGGTCAGCCCGCTGCGCGACGGCGTGCTTGAGAACAACTTCATCGCGGACCGCATGTTCCGCTGGCTCTATCATCAGCTGGAGACGGTGAATCGCAAGCGCCGCTTCAACGTGCTGATTACCTGCGCGCCGTTTTCGCGCCCGGTGCAGCAGGAGGCGCTGCTGACCGCGGCGATCGACGCGGGCGCGGCCACGGCAGCGCTGATTCGCAGCGATGCCGCCGTGGCGGTGGGCGCGGGGATGGACCTGAACGCCCCGGAGGCCAAGCTGCTGGTGGACGTGGGCGCGGGCAAGCTGTCCGCGACGCTGTTCACCTTCGGCCGCGTGGCGGCGTACGGCTACCTGCCCTACGGCATGAAGCGCATCGACGAGCGCATCCAGCGCATCATTCGCACGGACTACGGCTACCGCATCGGCCGGACCGCCGCCAACGAGATCAAGCACACGCTGGGTACGGCGCAGCCGGTGACCGCGCCGACGGACATCATCATGCACATGACCGGCTTCAGCCTGGCCGACCGGCTGCCGCGCAACTTCGATGTGGAGACGCGCCCCGTGCTGGAGGCCTGCGAGGATGTGGTGCGGGAACTGACGGGACTCTGCGCCTCGGTGGTGGACAACGCGCCGGAGGAGCTCTCCGCCGACCTGAACGACGCAGGCGCGGTGCTGGCCGGCGGCGGCGCGGAGCTGGCGGGACTGGACAAGCGCATCGGCGACGCGCTGGGCATCCCCTGCCGCCTGGCGGACGTGCCGTCCACCTGCGGCATCCGCGGATTGTACAGGATCATGGAAAATCCCGACGACTACAAGGCCGCGTTCATGGACCAGAAGGTCAGCGCGGCCTGGCGGTGATCCGGCATGAAGCGCGCGGTGCGCGCCGGAGAGAGGCGCATTGAGTACATATTGATTCAGTCCGTGCGCCGGGACGTGCTGCTGCAGGCGCTGCCCGAGGGACAGACCCGGGTGTACGCGCCCAAGCAGATGCGGCTGCGGGACATCGACGAGACGGTTCGCAGGAATGCCGATCAAATCGAGCGGATGCACCGGGCGCTGGATCAGCGGCTGGACGAGGAGCGGGCGAACCATCCCGTGTCCGACGGCAGCCGGATCGCGGTGGAGGGCGCGCTGTACACCCTGTGCCTGCACCGGGGGCGGGCCCGGGCGGAGATCGATTCCGGTCAGCTGCACCTGTGGCTGATGGAGCCGGAGCGCGAGGAGGCCGTTCGCGCGGCGCTGAAGTCCGCGCTGGCCAGTCGGGCACTGGAGCGCATCCGCCAGCGGCTGGAGTTCTACGGCCCGCGCATCGGGGGGACGTACGGCCGCGTGACCATCCGGGAGCAGCGCAGCCGCTGGGGCAGCTGCTCGTCGAAGCACAACCTCAATTTCAACTGGAAGCTGATCATGGCGCCGCCGCCGGTGCTGGATTATGTGGTGATCCACGAGCTGTGCCATCTGCATGAGTTCAATCATTCGCCCCGCTTCTGGCGGCTGGTGGAGAGCCAGATGCCGGAATACGAGGCGTGGAAGAAGTGGCTGAAGGCCCACGGCGATGAGCTGGGCGTGTGAACGAAGCGTGGAGGAGACGGCGATGAAATACGGAATTTGCATCGGATTTGACCAGCTCGACCGGATTGAGATCGCGGCGCAGAGCGGCGCGGATTACATCGAAACCGGCTTTGCCGCGCTGACCCGGGCGGACGAGGCGGGTTACGGCGCGTTTCGCGAGGCGCTGGAAAAGAGCGGCGTGCGCTGCGAGGCGGCGAACGGGTTCCTTCCCGGAGAGCTGCGCGTGACCGGCGGACAGGTGGACGCCGGCGCGCTGCGCGCGTTTGTGGAAAAGGGCATGCGGCGCGCCCGCGAGACGGGCATCCGGACGGTGGTGTTCGGGTCGGGCGCGGCGCGCAGCCTGGATGGCGCTACGCCGTTTCGCCGGGGCTTCGAACAGCTGGCGGCGTTTCTGGGGGAGATCGCCGGGCCGGCTGCCGCGGCGCACGGCATCTCGATCGCGGTGGAGCCGCTGTGCCCGGCGGAATCGAACATCATCAACACGGTCCGGGAGGGCGCAATGCTGGCGGCGGCCTCGGGCTGCGCGAACGTCGGCGGCCTGGGCGACCTGTATCACATGGCCATCGTGAAGGACAGCTGCGACAATCTGCGCGCGCTCAAGGGCTGTCTGCTGCATTCGCACATCGCCAATCCCGCGCTGGACACGCCGCGCCCCCGGCGCTATCCCGCGGACGAATCGGAGTGGGATTACCGCGATTTCGTCGCCGCCGCAGAGGAGGCCGGCTGCCCCCGGTGCTCGGTGGAGGCCGGGTGCGATGATTTCGCCCTGGAAGCGCCCCGCGCCATCGCGCTGCTGAAGCGCCTGTAAGGGGCGGAGGATCGGTTCACGGATATTTTGCGGCAAGCGTTTGAGCGTCAGTGCGTGGCTGGGAGCAGAAGCACAAAAATGAGAATCGATGTGATCAATACCTGCGAAGAAGTCAGGAGATACATTCAGCGGGTGAAGGACGGCGAATCACCCGAGATCTGCTGGGAGGAAGAGGTGATCTCGGGCTGCTGGGATCGGCTCTGCTGCTATGCGCCGTTTGATCTGAGCGAAAGGAAGCCGAAGGCAATCCGGGATGTATTTTCGCTGGAAAAGCAGTGCGGCCTGCTTGAGAGGATCGATGTGCATGCGCTGCAGCGGGAATTCGAAAGAGCGGCGTCAAGCCTGCCGAACGGTGACGACGACCCCATTGCGGTCGCAATTTTTCCGGGCGACCCGGACAATGCGATCGTGAACGAACGGCAGAACGGCGTGGTTGGAACCTCGCTGTTCGGCAACATGTATATTCAGGCGAATCCGTGCGTCGAAGGGTGCGTGGATTGGATCAAATATGTCTTCGCGCATGAGTATCACCATGCGGTTTGGGGAAATTACTGGTATGTGATGCACGGCGGCGAGCTGGAGAACAAGCTGATCGACGCGCTGGTGATTGAAGGCGAAGCGGATTGCTTTGCGATGTCCTTGTATCCGGCCCTCAGGCCGCAGTGGCTGTTCGGAATGGCGGCGGAAGAAATCGGCGCGATCTGGGAGAGGAAGTACAGGACCGTTGCTGAACGCGCGGATGTCGACCATGCGGCATATCTGTTTGGAAGCGAAGCGATCGGGATTCCCTGGTGCGCGGGATACGCCGTGGGCTGCTGGCTGGTGAGGGAATACCTGAACGCTATCGGGAAATCCATTCCGGACATTCTGGAAGTCAAGCCCGAGCAGCTGCTCAGGCAGCTGACAGAAATGGGACGATTGGGATAAGGACGCGCAGGAGCGTGCGGATTTGTCAGGCGCCCGGGCTTTCATAGTCCGGGCGCCTGAATGTGTCTGGCCGGGTGCGGCAGCTCCGGCCAGAAAAAGTGAAAAAGCAAAAGGACCGCCCGCCCGGACACTGTGCCGGACGGGCGGTGCGCCTGGTTTCAGCTTTCGAGGGTATAGAGGGAATAGAAGAAGCCCTTCCGATCCATCAGGTCGGCGAAGGCGCCCTGTTCCTGAATCCGGCCGTCGCGGAGGACGATGATGGAATCGTACTGCTCCAGCAGCGGGCGTTCCAGGCGATGGGTGACCACCACGCGGGTCAGGCCGTCCAGCTGCAGAATGGCGTCGGTGACGCTGAAGGCGGTCTGATTGTCCAGCGCGGCGGTGGCCTCGTCCAGCAGCAGCACCGGCGTGCCCCGCAGCAGGCAGCGGGCGATGGCGATGCGCTGCCGTTCGCCGCCGGACAGGTTTGCGCCGTTTTCGCCGCAGGCATAGCTGCGCCCCTTTTCGCGCACCAGCTCGCTCAGACCGGAGCGCTCGATGGCGCGGGAGAGCTGCGCCTCCGGGAAGGACTTGTAGAGGGTGATGTTGTTTTCGATGGTGTCGTCGAAGATGAAGACGCTCTGGCCGATCAGGCTGATCAGATCGTACAGGCTGTCGGTGTCGACGGTCTTCAGCTCGCGGCCGTCGAGGGCGATGGAGCCCTCGTAGTCATACGCGCCCATCAGCAGGCCGAGCAGCGTCGACTTGCCGGAGCCCGATCCGCCCACCAGCGCGTACTTCCCGCCGGCGCGCAGCGAAAGCGTCACGCCGTTCAGCACGGACTTCTCCGGCGTGTAGCCGAAGGACACGTCCCGGAAATCGATGGCCTGCCGCAGCGCAGGCTCGATGGGCTCGCCTTTGCGGTCGGCGTGCTCCGCGCACAGGCCCGCGAGCTTTTCCACCAGCCCGACGGCTGCCTTCCGGCTGGCGCGATACTGGGGAATGGTCCGGATGGGGTCGAGCACGAAGTTGCACAGATTGACGATGGTCAGCACCGTGCCGGCGGTGATGCGGCCCGAGATGGCCATGTATGCGCCCAGCAGGAACACGCCCATCTGGAAGACCAGGCCGCAGGTGCCGGCCACGGAGCCCACGAAGCCCTGCCACATCCGCTTGCGAACCTTGGCGGATTCCAGCTCCCGGTTGTTGCGGTCGAAGAGCACGCCGGCCTGGGCTTCGGCCTTGAAGCTCTTGAGGACGGAGAAGCCGGTAAGCAGCCCCTGAATGGTGGACACGTAGCGCTCGCCGAGGTCGCTGACGGCCCGCTCGCGGCGGGTCAGTTCGCCGCCCATGGCCAGGGAGGCCGCGATGGGCAGCGTGCTCAGCAGGATGGCGGCCACGGCCAGCTGCCAGCTGAACCAGAACATCATGGCCAGCGCGCCGACGAACTGCACGCACTGGAAGACCAGCGAGGTGGAGCATTCCAGATAGCCCTGTTCGATGGCGTTGACGTCGTTGGTCAGGGCGGAGAGATAGCGGCCCGTGTTCTCCGTGGAGAAGGCGCTGATGCCCTTTTCGGACAGCCGGGAGAAGGCGTAGGCCTTGTAGTGGATCAGCGCGCGCTGGATGAAGCGGCTCTTGAACCGGATCTGCAGCATCTCCGCCGGGAAGAACACCACCAGCATGATCAGCAGCAGATAGAGCATGTGGAGCAGCCGGTTCAGATCGCCGGTGGTGATGATGTCCACGATCGCGCCCAGCACGGTGGAGAAGATCAGGTTGAAGGAGGTCTCCAGCAGCGTCAGCAGCAGTGCAACAGTGAAGTTGATCCGGTTGCCGCGGTAGAAGCTGCGCATCCAGGGGCGGAGTTCAGGGCTTTTCATCGACGTTCTCCTTTCGCCGCGAGTGGTTACATTATACAGGAATGCCGGGTGGAATGCAATCGAATGGGTTTCGAGAAAAATCAACCGATGGTTGAATCCGAAAACCGGGATTGCGAAAGCGGGGCGGCTGTGATAAGATGAAGGCGAACAAGGGAGGCGGAACGATGAAGGACGAACGAAGGTGCGATGCGGTGATCATCGGCGCGGCGATTGCGGACATTCTGCTGCGGCCGGTGGATGAGACGGTGTTTTCGACGGGCTCCTGCGCGGTGGACAGCATCCGCATGAGCGTGGGCGGCGACGCGCTGAACGAGACCACCGTGCTGGCGCGGCTGGGCCATGCGCCGATGCTGGCGACGAAGCTGGGCCGGGACGGCGTGGCGGACTTCATACTCGCCCACTGCGAGCGGGAGGGCGTTGCGGTGCACGCCGTTCGCGACGGGGCGATGGATACGGGCATCAACGCCGTGCTGGTGCGTCCCGATGGCGAGCGCAGCTTCGTCACGAACCGCAATGGCAGTCTGCGGAGGCTCTCGCTGGAGGACGCGCTGTCCGCGCTGGAGACGCCGGCGTTCGTTCAGGCGCGGGCGGTCTGTCTGGCCAGCATGTTCGTGTCGCCGCTGCTGGGACTTCCGGAAATGGAGGCGCTGTTTGCACAGATCAAGTCGGCGGGCAAGCTGCTGTGCGCCGACAGCACGAAGCGCAAGCACGGCGAGACGGTTTCGGACGCCGCCGGCGCACTCAGGCATCTGGATTATTTCTTTCCGAATCTGGACGAGGCGCGGCTGCTGACCGGCCGGGACGACCCGGACGATGTGGCCGACGCGCTGCTGAACGCGGGCGTGAAGCACGTGGCGCTGAAGCTGGGCGGGCGGGGCTGTCTGCTGAAGAGCGGAAGGGAGCGGGTGATCGCGCCCGCGTATCCGGGCGCGGTCTGCGTGGACACCACCGGCGCGGGCGATACCTTTGCTGCGGCGTTCATCGCGGCGCTGCTGGAGGACCGGGAGCTTGTGGAGTGCGGCGCGTATGCGAATGCGGCGGCATCGGTCTGCATCGAGCAGCTGGGCGCGACGGCGGCGCGCATGGACGCAAAGGAGGTGCATCGCCGATTCAGGTCGATCCTTTGCCAAATGTAAAATGTTCTTTCCTCCCCATTTCGATTATTGAATGATTTGCCATTATAAATCTGCCGTGATATAATGAAAAGACCTGAAATGATTACGATTACGGGAGGAAAAGATGAGCGAGAGAATCAGCCGAATGTTTGGAGCACAGGACATGACAGTAGGCAGACCCCTGGCCAATCTGGCGGCGTTTTCCATTCCGCTGCTGATCGGAAATCTGGCGCAGCAGATGTACAACACCGTGGACTCCATCATCGTGGGGCGATATGTGGGCGACAACGCGCTGGCGGCGGTCGGCGCGGCCAATCCGATTCTGAACCTGCTTCTGCTGCTGTTTATGGGCATCTCCACGGGCGCGGGCATTCTGGTGGCGCAGTACTTCGGCGCGCGCCGCCCCCGGGAGCTGACCAGCGCGGTGGGCACGTGCCTGGCGCTGACGTTCTTCGCCAGCCTGATCATCATGGTCGTCGGCCCGCTGGTCACGCCGCCGCTGATGCGCCTGCTGAAGACGCCGCCTGAGGTCTACGGCATGGCGGTGGACTATCTGACGATCATCTGCGTGGGCATCATCGGCTGCGGCTATTACAACATCGTCTCCGGCATTCTGCGCGGCATGGGCGATTCCATCACGCCGCTGCTGTTCCTGATCATCGCCTGTGTGCTGAATATCTTCCTGGACATCCTGTTCGTGGCCAGGTTCGACATGGCGGCTGCGGGCGTGGCGCTGGCCACGGTGATTGCCCAGTTCATCTCGGCGATTTTGTGCATCTGGCGGCTGCTGCAGATGCGCGACGTGGTGCAGCTGACCCGCCGCTCGCTGGTGCCCGACCGGCAGATGACCCGCGACACCATCCGGCTGGGCCTGCCCTCCGGACTGAGCCAGATGATCTTCTCGCTGGCGAGCATCGTGATTCAGTCGCTGACCAACTCCTTCGGCCCCAGCGTGATGGCCTGCTCCGTGGTGGTCATGCGCGTGGACGGCTTTGCGATGATGCCGAACTTCACCTTTGGCGCGGCACTGACCACCTTTGTGGGACAGAACGTGGGCGCGCGCCGTCTGGACCGTGTGAAGGAAGGCGTGCGCGAGGGACTGGCAGCCGGACTGGCGATCGCCGTGGTGCTGGTGGCGTGCATTCTGGGCTTCGGCGAGGCACTGATGCGCATGTTCACCGAGACCGAGGAGGTCGTTCAGCTGGGCATGCACATGATGCGGATCCTGGCGGTGGGCTACATCGCCATGGCCGTCACTCAGAGCCTCTTCGGCGTGATGCGCGGCGCGGGCGACACCGTGACGCCCATGTGGGTGTCCTTCGTCACCACCGTGGTGATCCGCACACCCATCGCCTATCTGCTGGCGTATCTGACGGGCTCGCCCGATTCGCTGTTCATCTCGCTGCTGATCTCCTGGATCATGGGCGCGGTGATCACGTCGGTGCTGTACCGCATGGGCGTGTGGAAGCGCAAGGCGGAGAAGGTCGGCGCGGCCATGGAG
>JBJEUD010000018.1:0-4607 GCA_051883655.1 Candidatus Faecivicinus sp.
GCGTGGCCGCTGCGCTCGGGGATCGGCGCGCCGTCCATCTCCAGAATGGCCCGGCGGATGACCGACGAGGACTTCTGGTCGTACACCACCGGCGTGGGCCGGTTTTTCAGCAGATGGCGGATGAACAGCACCAGCGACTTTTCGTTGAGCACCGGCCGCCCGAGGTCGTCCACGAACACCGCGCGGTCGCCGTCGCCATCGAAGGCCACGCCGAAGTCCGCGCCCTCCTCCGCCACCTTCGCGCACAGCGCGGTGAGGTTTTCATAGTCCGCCGGGTTGGGCGAGCGGTTGGGAAACGCGCCGTCGGGCGTGCAGAACAGCTCCGTCACCCGATAGCCCGCGCTGCGGAACGCCGTGGGCGCGACCTCGCTCATCGCGCCGTTGCCCGCGTCCACGACCACCTTCAGCGGCCTGCGCGCGCCGAAGCGCTTGGTCAGCGACGCCAGATAGGCGGGCAGGATGTCGACCTTCGAAGCGCTGCCGCTGCCCGAGGGGAAGTCCTGGCGGGCGACGATCTCCTTCAGCCGGTCGATGGTGCTGCGGGTCACCACGTCGTGCCCCAGCATGAACTTCACGCCGTTGTACTCCGGCGGGTTGTGGGACGCGGTGACGGTCGCGCCGCCGTCGGCCTTTCCGCTGGCCAGCGCGTAGTACAGCGCGGGGGTCGGGATGATGCCCAGATCCTCCACCTTCATGCCGCTCTCGGTCAGGCCGCGAATCAGGCGCTGCTTCAGGTCCGGGGTGGACAGGCGCACGTCGCCGCCCACGCGCACGGTGGCGTTGGGGGGCAGCATCGCGCCCAGCCCGCGGCCGATGCGGTACACATCCTCGCAGGTCAGCTCGCTGCCGTAGATGCCCCGGATGTCGCAATCCTTGAAAATGCTCATGTTGGCCTCCAAATCAGCTCAGCCGTCGGCTGAGATCGCACTTGAACTGCTGATAGATCCCGTCGTAGCGCGCAGCCAGTCCGGCGTCCGGCTCGACGGTTCGCTCATATTGAATCATCCGCGCCGCGGCCTCGCTCAGCGAGCCCAGATCGCCCGAGGCCGCCACCAGCGCGGAGCCCATGGCCGCGTCCACCACCTTCGGCACCTGCAGCCTGCGGTTCAGAATCGCCGCGCGGATGCGCAGCCACAGCGCGCTGCGGCACGCGCCGCCGGTGGTGTACACGGTGTCGCCCACCTGCGCGCCCAGCGCCTGCATGCGCTCGAAGGCGTAGCGCTCGCCGAAGCCCACGCCCTCCATCAGCGCCGGATACAGCCGGCCCTCGAAGATGTTTCCGATATAGAAGGGCTCGAATCCGGGATCCACGAAGGGGAACCGCTCGCCCCGGCCGGTGAGCGGATAGCAGCGCACGCCGGTGGGGATCAGCGCCTCGCTGGCCGCGTTGAGCTCGTCAAAGCTGCGGCCGGCGGCGCACAGGTTCAGGCTCCGCCCGCCCAGATTGCTCGCGCCGCCCAGCAGCCATTCGCCCGAGGGCAGCCGGTGGGAGTAGCTGGAGCCGTTGGGATCGATGATCAGTTTCTCCGTCACGCCCTTGAGCACAAAGGTGGTGCCGATGATGGACGCCCAGCTGCCCGCGCGCACCGCGCCCGCCGCCAGCGCGGAGGCATAGCCGTCGGTGGAGCCGCCCACCACGACCGTCTCCTCCGACAGCCCCAGCGCTTCGGCGGCGCGCTTCGTCACATGGGCGATGGGCGCGCCGGGGCGCACCACGTCCGGCAGCTTGCCCGCATCCACGCCCAGCCGGGCGATCTCCTCCGGCCAGCGGCCGTCGATCAGGTCGTAGCCGGTCTTGAGCGCGTTGGAATCGTCGGAGACCCGGTACTCGCCGCAGAGCAGGCCGGCGATGTAGTCCGCCTGATGGGCGAAGGTCCGCGTGCGCTCGAAGATCTCCGGTCGCCTGCGCGCAAACCACAGCACCCGGGGTAGCGAAAACGACGCGCCGAACTTCAGGCCCAGCTTCGCCTCGTGCGCGCCCATGGCCGCGTGCACCTCCGCGGCCTCGTCCCTGGCCCGGGGATCGTTGTACATCAGGCCGTGGGTGAGCGGCGCGTTGTCCGCGTCCAGCGGAACGATGGTGCCGGACGTGCCGTCGACCGATATCGCGCGGATGCGCGCCGGATCCACGCCCGCCGCCCGCAGCTGCGCCGTGCAGCCCTTCACCGCGCCCTCCATGGCCGCGCGCCAGTCCGCCGGGTCCTGCTCGTACAGCCCGCCGCCCGCCGCGTTCAGCCTTGCAAACGGCACGGACTTCGCCGCCGCAATCGCGCCCTGCTCGTCCGCAATCACGCAGCGCACGCCCTGCGTGCCCGCGTCGATGCCCATATAAAGCATAGAAAATGCCCCTTTCATGCTCGATACTCCTATTATAACGACTTTTTTGTGACTTGGCAACAGATGTTGACAAATTATTACGAGGGATGATATAATTATTACGATCTATACTCAAAAGATTGCAAAAATGATACACAAAGGGGCAATAACCAATGAACTTCAGAGCGATCCACCGAAAACTGGCCGCGATTCTGGCGCTGCTGCTGATTCTGACCGCGCCGGCGCAGGCCGAGGCGTTTTCCGCGATCGTGACCTCCAGGAGCATGAGCGTCTACGGCGACGAGGCCCTGACCTGGAACCTCGGCGCGCTGCCGCAGACCACGGTGGTGACCGTGCAGTCCTACGCAAACGGCGTGGCGAAGATCACGGCGGGCGGCCGCGAGGGCTACGCGGCGGTCAAGGACATGGCGGCGCTGGAGAGCATCGCCACGCCCGCGCAGGTGAACACCAACACCTACGTCTTCAAAAAGCCCAGCCTGAAGAGCAGCACGCTCAGGGTCGCGAAGGGCACGGCGGTCAACCTGCTGGCCACGAACGGCGCCTGGGCCATGGTCGAGCGAAACGGCGTGGTGGCCTACATGAACAAAAACCACCTGACGGTGGCGGAGTCCGGGGCCGCAGAGGAGCCGCCGGTGCAGAGCGACGTGATCACCGAGACGTTCTCGGCCGAGGTCACCGCCGGCAGCATGCGCGTGTACAAATCCGCCAGCACCGATTCAACCTGCCTGGGCTCGGTGAAGAAGGGCGTCGTCGTCACGGTACTCGCCTACAACAGAGCCGGCTGGGCCTGCATCGAGCTCAACGGCCGGCGCGGCTTTGCGCAGATCGCGGACATGAAGCGCGTTCCGGCCGCCGAGAGCGTCGAGTCCGAGCCGACGCCCGCGCCCACGCCGACCCCCGCGCCCGGCGACTACATCAACGACGAATCCCTCACGGTGGAGCAGCGGATCTTCCGCTTTCTCACCTCAGAGATCGGCCTGAACACCGCCGCGGCCTGCGGCGTGCTGGCGAACATCGAAAGGGAGTGCAGCTTCCGCGTCACTGCCGCGAGCTACGACGGCGGCTACGGCCTGGTTCAGTGGACGGGCTCGCGCAACACCGCGCTGAAGAACTGGTGCAAGTCGAACGGCTATGACTACAAGACGCTGGAGGGCCAGCTGTGGTATCTGAAATACGAGCTGGAAAACACCCAGTCGAAGACCGGCAATTATCTGAAGAAGGTGTCCAACACCGCCGCCGGCGCGTATGACGCCGGATACTACTTCTGCTATTACTTCGAAATCCCCGTCAACCGCGCGGCGAACAGCGTCGCGCGCGGCAATCTGGCCAAGGACAAGTACTGGATCAGGTACAGCGGCTGATATGGTTTATTTGACGAGCTTCAGCGTGCCGTCGCTGGGCATGCGCGAGCGCTTCACCAATGACATCAAGCGGCGGTGCTACAACACGGTGTATCCCTTCAACGTGTTCGAACTGCAGGAGCTGCCGGAGTTCACCTTCGAGCCGGTGACCATCCTCTGCGGGGGCAACGGCAGCGGCAAGAGCACGCTGCTGAACGTGATCGCCGAAAAACTGGGCGTCCCCCGCGGCGCGGCCTACAACCGCAGCAGCTTCTTCGAGGACTATGTGCGCCTCTGCCGGTGCGAAACCCAGGGCGCGCCCTCCGCGCTGACCGACGGCCGAATCATCACCAGCGACGACGTGTTCGACTACCTTCTGAACATCCGCACGCTGAACGGCCAGGTGGACGCCCGGCGCGAGGAGCTGTTCGAGGAATACACCGACGCGAAGCACGCCCGGTACAGCTACCGCTCCATGGCGGACTATGAGGATCTGAAGAAATTCGTGGACGCGCACCGGCGCACCCAGTCGCGCTATGTGCGCGAGCGTCTGGCGGCAAACCTTCCCGAGCGCTCCAACGGCGAAAGCGCGCTGGCCTTCTTTGTGGACGCCATCCGCGAAAACGCGCTCTACCTGCTGGACGAGCCCGAGAACAGTCTCTCCGCGGAGCGCCAGCAGGAGCTGGTGCAATACATCTCCGATTCCGCGCGCTTCTACAACTGCCAGTTCGTCATCGCCACGCACTCGCCGTTCATTCTGGCCGCCCAGGGCGCGCGCATCTACGATCTCGACGCCGACCCGCCCTCCGTTCGCCGCTGGACAGACCTCAAAAACGTTCGCGCCTACTACAACTTCTTCCTCCAACACCTCTCCGAATTCTAGCAGGCGGGCAGTGCCCGCAGCCAATTGCTGCCGCGCTTTTGGAGACG
>JBJEUD010000019.1:0-26852 GCA_051883655.1 Candidatus Faecivicinus sp.
GCGCCTCCTCCCGTTCATCGGCTGCGGGCGCGCTTCCGGGCGCTGCTTCAGGCTGCGGCGATGCGGCTGCGCTCTCGGATGCCAACCCAGGCTGCTGCGGCACGGGCGCGCTTTCGGGCGCTGCGGTCTGCATCATCGGCTGCACAGCAGGCTGCGGCGCGGGATACCCATAGGGATAGGGCATGCCGGCGGGATAGCCCGACGGCTGTCCGGCAGGCTGCGGTACAGGGCCGGATATGCCGTAACCATATCCGTAGGGATACGGCATGTACGGATACGGGGCGTACGGATACTGCGGCGGCACGGGGGCATTTCCCGCCTGGCCCGGCGCTCCGCAAACGTACTGCGGATTGCCCGCGGGCTGCGCCGGGGACACCGGAGTTTCCGCGGATGCTCCGGCCATCGGATTGCCGGCAGGCTGAGCCAGGGGCATCGGCTGTTCGGCTGCAGGCGCTGCCTTGGGGCGTTTTTCTCCGGCGGATTCTTCCGCGGCGGGCGCGGAACCGGTGGCGTCGCCGGATGCTTCCGCATGCGCTTGCGCGCCTGCGCCGCTCTGTGCGGGTGCGGCTTCAGACAGGGCGGCAGCGCCGTCGGGCGCATTCTTCGATTCATCAAAGATCTCGTCGCCATTGGCCATGCCGGCAGCCTCCCTGGCCATCTGGATTTCGCGGGCGGACATCTTTTCGCCGTTGATCAGATCGTACAGCACGGGCACGATGAACAGCGTCATCAGCGTGGCATAGGTCAGGCCGCCGATGGTCACGACCGCCATGGGCTGCATCATCTCCGCACCCAGTCCGGCGCCGAGGGCCATGGTGGACATGCCCAGAATGGTGGTGGCGGCGGTCATCAGGATGGGACGCAGGCGCAGGCGTCCGGTCTCGATCAGCGCATCCTTCTTGCTCATGCCGCCGATGCGCAGCTGGTTGACGGTGTCGACAAACACGATGCCGTTGTTGACGACCACGCCCGACAGCACCAGGAAGCCGACCATGGCCACGATGGACAGATCCATATCCGTGATCAGCAGCGCCAGCAGGCCGCCGGTGAACGCCAGCGGGATCGTGAACAGCACGATGATGGGCGACTTGAACGACTGGAACTGGGCAACCATGATCAGGAAGATCATCAGCACGGCCACAGCCACCATGAACACCAGATCCTCCATGATCGAGGTGACGGTCTCGTTCTCGCCGGACAGGGCGACGGTGTAGCCCTCGGGTGGCTGGTAGTCGGCCAGCTTCTCCTCCAGGGCGTCGCTGACGTGGTTGGCGCTGTAGCCCTCGGCAATCTGGAAGGAGACGGACAGCGTGCGCTGCTGGTTTTCGCGCTTGATCGTGGAGAAGCTCTCGCTGTCGGCCACGGTGGCGATATCGCCGATGCGGACCATCTCGGACTTGTCGCCGGAGGTGACCTCCATCTCCAGGTCCGCCAGCATATCCGGGGTGATGGAGGCATTGCGGCCGTCGATCAGGTAGATCGACAGGGTCTCGCCGTCCAGCGAAGCCTGGGTGATCTCCATCTTGCCGTACAGCTTCTTCGCGATGAACTGATACACCTGGCCGACGGTCAGATTGTGGTCGGTGGCCAGCTCCTTGTCCACGGTGATGCGGATTTCGGGCACGGAAGCCTCCAGACCGTCGTCGATCTCAGCGGCGCCGTCCAGGCCGCGGACGATTTCGGCCACGTCCCGGGCAACCGACTGCAGCCCGTCGATCTCCGGTCCGGTGATGTCCACGGAGATGCCGGAGCCGGTCAGCATGGAGATGTCCATGGTGCTGGTGGAAATCGACAGCTCCACGCCCATGTCCTCCGACACGGTGCGGATGTCCGCCGCGATATCCACGTTGTCGCGCCCGGCGTCCTCATCCACGATCATGTAGTAGGTCAGGCTGCTCGAGCCGCCCAGCATGCTCTTCATTCCGCCGCCGGAGTTCAGGCCGACGGTCTGAATGCCGTCCACCTCCAGCATGCGGTTCATCAGCTCCAGCGCCCGCTCCTGCTGGGGCTCGAGATCCTCCTCGGGATCCAGCGCCAGCGTGGCGGTCATCTGGGTGGAGTTCACCTGGGGCATGAAGGACGTGCCCATCCTGGGCACCTGCATCACCGTGAACGCCAGCAGCGCGACGGCGGCCAGCAGCACCAGGGGCTTGACCCTGAGCATGCCGCGCAGCAGGCGGGTATAGCCGCCCTGAATGAGCGCGAAGACGCTCCGGCGCTTGGCCTTTTTCGGCTTTTTCAGCAGCGAGGCGGACATGGCGGGCACCACGGTCAGCGCCATGACCAGGCTGGCCAGCAGCGAAAACGCGATGGTCAGGCCCAGGTCCACGAACAGATCGTGGGCGAGTCCGGTGACGAACACCACGGGCAGGAACACGCAGATTGTGGTCAGCGTGGAGGCAAACAGCGAGCCGGAAACCTGCCCGACGCCCTTGACGCACGCGTGCAGGATGGGCATGTGCTCCTCGTTGCGCAGGCGGTAGATGTTCTCGATGGCGACGATGGAGTTGTCCACCAGCATGCCGATGCCCAGCGCCAGTCCGGACAGCGACAGCACGTTGAGCGTGATGCCCGAGAAGTACATGCACACGAACGCGGCAACCACGCTCAGCGGGATGGAAATGGCCACGATGATCGTCGGCCTCCAATCCATCAGGAAGATCAGCAGCACCAGCACGGCCAGAATGCCGCCGTAGATCAGGTTGCTCAGCACGGAATCGACGATGATGTTGATGTAATCGCCCTGGTTGAACAGGTCAACCACGGACAGGCCGCTCTCCTCGCGCATCAGCGCGGCGCTCTTTTCCGCCACGCGGTCGGCGACGTCGGTGGTGGAGAAGGTGGACTGCTTTTCGATGGACAGCAGGATGCCGTCGTGTCCGTCGACCTTGGTGAAGGTCTCGTCGGCATTGTCGGTGATCTCCACCCGGGCCACATCGGTCAGGCGCACCTCGTCCACGGAGTCCATGCCGATGGAGAACAGCTTCAGCTGCTTCAGCTCGTCGATGGATTCAAACTTGTCGCCCACGCGCACCAGATACTCGTCTTCATTGATGTCGTAGACATAGCCGGCGGGCATGGACAGGTTCTGCGCGCCCAGCAGCGCGGCCACGGTGTCCACGGTGATGATGCCGTCCAGGCCCGCGTTCTCCAGCGCCTCGTCGCGCTTGTCCTCAAATTCCTTGCGGGCCTCCGCCAGCTGATCGGACGCCTCCGCCAGCTGCGCCTCCGCCTCGGCAAAGGCCTCCAGCGCCTGGCTGCGCGCGGAGCTGAGCTTCGACCGGGCGTCGGCCAGGGAGGTATCCTCGTCGATGCCGTCGATCATGCCGCCGGGAATGATCCCCTTCTCCAGCTTTTCAAGGTAGCTGTCGATCTGGGCGATGCCGGCCTCCAGCTGGGCCTTGCCCTCCAGCGCGGCGGCATACTGGGCGTTGAGCTCGTCCTCATTGGTCAAAAGCTGCAGCGCCTGATATTCCTCCGATTGCTCGATTTCTTCAATTTTGGCGTCGACCTCCTCCAGCGCCTTGCGCGCCATGCCGATGGCGGTGGCATCGCCGGTGAGCAGGTCGTCGATGACCTGAATCTCCGCATCGATGAGGGCGATGCGCGCGTCCAGCCGGGCCATCTCGCGCTCTGCGGCCTGAATGCGGGTGGTGAGATCGCCGCTCTGCACGTCGTCCAGCGCGGTCTGCTTGTCGTCGATCCGGCTCTGAATCGCGGCCACATTGTCCTTGCAGCGATCGACCTCCGCCTGCGCAGCCTCCGCCTCCGCGCTCTGCGCGGCCAGCGTCTCCTCCGCAGCGGCCAGTTCCGCCTTCAGCTCCTCCAGGCTCGCGCCGTCCGCGCTCGCCGCAAACAGGCGGAACAGCAGCGACTCCTCAGCCGCGTCACCGGCCGGAGCTTCGCCGGGCGCCCCGGCATCCGCAGCGCCGTCCTCCGGCGCGGGCACAGCTTCCTCGTCCTCGCACTGGGCCGACAGGCCTGCCTCATCGCCGGCATCGTCCGGCTGCACGGCCGCCGTCGCCTCGGCTTCCGCAGTCTGCAGCGCGTCTGCGTCGTTCAGTGCGTCCGTTTGGACGGCCGCAGCGGCAGCGTCCGGATTCGATGTGGAACCGGGATCGCCGGTCGAAGCGGGCGCGTCCGTGGTTTCAGGATCGTCAGTCGCGGCGGGCGCGTCCGTGGTTTCAGGATCGTCAGTCGCGGCGGGCGCGTCCGTGGTTTCAGGATTATCGGTCGACGCGGGCGCATCCGTGGTTTCAGGATTATCGGTCGAGACGGGCGCGTCCGTGGTTTCAGGATTGTCAGTCGGCGAGGATTCGCCGGACTCCTGCTCCGCAATGGCCTGCTTCAGCGCATCGACATGCGCCTGCGTCTCGCTCCGGGCGGCGTTCTTTTCATCGAGCACCGCCTGTGCCGCGCTCAGCTCCTGCTGGGCAGCCGCAAGCTCGCCGTTCAGCGCATCGATCTCGCTCTGAATGGAAGCTGCGTCGGCGGCCTTCAGATCCTCTATGTACCGGGCCAGCGTCTCCCGCTCGGCCGCGAGCGCATCCCGGCGCTCGACGGCATTGGCGCGCTCCTGGGTGAGCGCCGCATTGCCCTCGCCGTTTTCCAGCGCCTCCAGCTGCCGTTCCAGCAGTTCCTTCTGTCCCTTCAGGGCGCCCAGCTGCGCCTCGAGCATGCTCAGCATTGCCCGCTCCTCGTCGGACAGGTTGACCAGCTTCTCCAGCTGGGCGATGCCGGCGTTGACCTCGTCCAGCTGGGTCTGCAGCTGGGCGCGCTGGGTGCGCAGCTGATCAATGGCGGCCGCCATCTGGTCCTCGCCGGAATCCAGCTGGGAAAGCGCGCTGTCCAGCTGAGCGAGCACGCTGCTCTTCTGGCTGGCGAGCTGGCTCTTGCCGTCGGAGATTTTGGCCTGCGCCTCGTCGAGCTGCTCCTCCGCGTCCGCGAGCTGCGCGTCGATATCCCGCAGGATGGCGTTGTTCAGCACGTCGATGCGGTCCTGTTCGATGGTCACGTCCACCTCGCGGGTGATCAGGCCCGAGGCCGTGACCGACGCCACGCCGTTGATGGACTCGTACTCCGGAATCAGCGTCTCTTCAACATATTTCGAAAGCTCGTACACGTCCATGTCTTCCCGGGCCACCGAGACGATGGACACCGGCAGCATGTCCGGATTGATTTTCATGATCGCCGGCGCGCCAACCGAGTCGCTCCAGCCCGCAGACAGCATCGTGATCTCGGAATTGATCTCGATCATGGCGGTGTTCAGATCCGCCGTGTCGTTGAATTCCAGAACGACGAGCGACAGGTTGTCGCTGGACTGGGATGTAATGTTCTTGATGTCGGTCAGCGTCGCAAACGACGATTCCAGCGGACGCGTGACCTTCTCCTCGATCTGCTCCGGCGTGGCTCCGATATAGGTCGTATACACGATCACATACGGAAAATTCATGCTGGGCAGCAGATCCGTCGTCATATTTGAAAACGAAATGACTCCGAGCACCAGCACCAGAATGATGCCTACCACAACAGTATAAGGTTTTTTAACGCTGTATTTTCCGAGCATAACTCCGACCTCCGCACCTGCAGCTCTGAACCAATCCTATTCTACCGCACAATTATCAACCCTTCATTAACTTCTTCCGACTGAATTTGGACGACAATTCCCCAACAAAAACGCAGAGGCCCTCTCCCCATGGGAAAGAACCTCCGCGGTCTTTTGAAGTCCTACCGCCGCTGTCCCGTGATCGCCACCACCGAGTTGATCAGCACCGCCGTGAGCACCGCATAGAGCGGCCCGGAAATCTGAAATCCGGGAACGAACGCGGCGCAGAGATAGATCAGAAAGACGTCGATGACGAGCCCGAAAAGTCCCAGCGTCAGGCAGCCGATGGGCGCGGACAGCACGCGCAGGATCGGCCGGACCAGCAGATGCGCGCCGCCCAGCAGCACGCCCACGGCCAGCCACGGCCGCAGCAGCTCCAGCAGCGCCTCGTTGCCCAGCTCCGGGGAGATCGCCAGGTCGCCCACCAGCACGCCGCAGGTCGGCACCGCCAGCACACAGCACAGAAATACCAGAAACGGACTTTTTCGCTTTTTCATTTTCACTCTCCCAGTTCGATTTCAATGCGATCGGCGAAGGCACGCCATGCGCCCGCAGCGGGCGGCGCGCTGACAAAGCTCAGCCGCTCGTCCCGGGTGGGGTGCTGAAAGGCCAGCCGCACCGCCCACAGCGCGATCTGCTGGCCCGGCCTTCCGCCGCCGTAGCGGGCGTCGCCCCACAGCGGATAGCCCGCGTGGGCATGCTGCACGCGAATCTGATGGGCGCGGCCGGTATAAAGGCAGACCCGGGTCAGCGTCAGGCCGTCTCTGACCGCCAGCGGGCAGGTGTCCAGCTTCGCGTGCTTCGCGCCGGGCGTGCCGGGCGGCACCGCCCGCACCATGCCGGTGCGGCCGTCCTTGACCAGCTCGTCCTCCAGCGTCCTCGCCCCGCACAGCTCGCCCTGCAGCACGGCGAAGTACTGCCGGTCCTGGTCGTGCTTCGCGAAGGCCGCCGACAGCCGCGCGGCCGCCTTGCTGGTCCTTGCAAACACCATCACGCCGCCCACGGGCCGGTCGAGCCGGTGCACCAGCCCCATATAAACATTTCCCGGCTTCTGATATTTATTCCCAATATAGGCCTTGAGAATGCTCAGAAGATCCTCATCGCCGGAGCTGTCGGCCTGGGAGGGCAGATTCGCTGGCTTCACCACCACCAGCAGGTGGTTGTCCTCGTAGAGCACGGGGATTTCAAAGCGCCCCGCGCGGATGCAATCGACCATAAGCGCCTCTTTCTCAAGTGAAATGCACCTCTATTATGCGCCCGGCGGCAGGACTTGTCAAGCGCGGAGAAATGCGGTATGATTAATATGGTATGATATGATTATGGAAAAAAACGGAGGTACACCATGCTTTACTATGCAGACGGGCATCTGGTCATCCGGGACATGACGAATCGCGACGCGGAGGCCATCGCCGAGAGCGAGCGCGCCCAGGGCTGGGTGAACGCCAGCCCCGAGAAATACTTCGCCCACATGCGCGACCGCCAGGCCGGGCGCTGCAGCTGTCTGGTGGCCGTGCTGGACGGCGCGCCGGCGGGCTACATTCAGATCTACTGGAACCCCGAGGCCGGCCCCTTCGCGGGACAGAACATCCCGGAGCTGGTGGACTTCGGCGTGCTGGAGAAGGTGCGCCGGCAGGGCATCGGCACGAAGCTGATGGACGCGGCGGAGCAGTTCGTGGCCGCGCGGTCCGACCGCATCGCCATCGGCGTGGGCATGCACAGCGGCTACGGCGCGGCCCAGCGGATGTACGTGCTGCGCGGCTATGTGCCGGACGGCACCGGCGTGTGGTACCGCGACAAGGTCTGCCCCGAATACGCCGACTGCTGCAACGACGACGATCTGGTGCTCTATCTCAGCAAGACACTGAAGGCGTAACGGCGCGCGCCGGCGGATCCCGGCAGGCCGTCCGACGGCCGGAAAGGCACAGAACGGAGGGAGATTCCATGCAATGGACGGATGAACAGGCGCGGGCCATCGAGGCGCGCGGCGCGAATCTGCTGCTCAGCGCGGCGGCGGGCTCGGGCAAGACCACAGTGCTGGTGGAGCGCGTGCTGCGGCTGATCCTGGAGGACGGCGCGGACGTGGACCGCATGCTGATCGTGACCTTCACCCGCGCCGCCGCATCCGACATGCGCGCGAAGCTGTCGAAGAGGATGTCCCTGCTGGCCGCCGGCGGCGACGCGCGCTGCCGCGAGCAGATGCTGAAGCTGGAGCGCGCCAGCATCACCACGCTGCACGCCTTCTGCGCCGACTTCCTGCGCACCCACTTTGAGACGGCGGGCGTGGATCCCGCCTTCCGCATCCTGGACGATCCCGTTCAGCGCCGCCTGATGGACGAGGCGCTGGACGAGGTGCTGGAGGAAGCCTACGCCGCCGGCGGCGACGCGCTGATGGCGCTGGACTACGGCCGCGGCCCGAAGGACGTGCGCGCGCTGACCGAGGCCCTCTGCCGGGTGCTGGAGGAGCGGCCCGACCCGGAGGCGTGGCTCGAGCGCGCCTGCGCCTGCGATCAGGCGCTGATCTCCGCGTGGCTGGACGAGCTGGCGCGCGCCGCCAGGCGCACCATCGAACAGGCGCTTGCCGGCCTGCTCCAGGCCATGGCGCTGCCCGGCTGCCCGCCCCAGTATCGCTCCGCCATCGAAAAGGACGTCGCCCAGCTCCGGGATCTGCTGAACATCGACGAATACGATCCGCTGCTGCGGGCCCTTCAGGACTTCAAGCCCGCCCGCGCCGCCGGCGGAAAGCGCAGCGAGCCCGTGGACGAGGCGGCGCTGGAGGCGGTGAAGCGCCTGCGCGACAGCGCGAAGGAGTCGCTCAAGGGCGTGAAGCTGCTCGATCATCCCACGGCGCAGGCCATCGCGGACATGCGCACCCTCGCGCCGCAGCTGAAGCTGCTGGGCGAGCTGGCCGGCCGCGCCCTGACCCGGTTCGAGGAGAAGAAGGCCGAGCTCTCCGGCCTGAGCTACTCCGATCTGGAGCGCCGCACCCTCGTCGCCCTTCGGGACGAGGACACCGCCCGCGCCGTGCGCGAGCGGTTCGACTACGTGTTCGTGGACGAATATCAGGACACCTCCGACATCCAGGAGGCCATCGTCAGCCGCATCTGCCGGAAGGACAACCGGTTCATGGTGGGCGACGTGAAGCAGTCGATCTATCGCTTCCGCCTGGCGGAGCCCCGGCTGTTCATCGACAAGTACAACCGCTATCAGCATGGCGACGGCGGCCTGCTGCTGCCGCTGACGCGGAACTTCCGCTCCCGGCCCGCCATCCTGCACTTCGTGAACATGATCTTCGAGCGCGTGATGACCGGCGGCGACGCGGAGGTGGAATACGACGCGCTGGCCCGGCTCAACCCCGGTCAGCCGGACGCAGAGCCCGGACAGCCGGTGGAGATCCACCTGCTGGAGCGCGCTGCCGCGCCCGACGCCGAGGTGGACGAGGCCATCGCCGATCTGAAGAATGCCGAGCGGGAAGGGCTGTTCATCGCCCGGCGCATCCGGTGGATGATGCAGCAGGATCCCTCGCTGCATTACCGCGACTTCGCCATCCTCACCCGCGCCAAGTCCAGCGCCTTCACGCCGATGCTGCCCATGCTGCTCGCGGAGAACATTCCCGCCTACGCCGACGGCGCGGCGGGCTACTTCGACGCGATGGAGGTTTCGCTGGCGCTGAGCCTGCTGCGGCTGATCGCCAACCGGCGCAGCGACATCGAGCTGATCGCCGTGCTGCGCTCGCCCGTGGTGGGCCTCTCCGCCGACGAGCTGGCCCGCATCCGCATCTCCGCGCGAAACGTCCCCTACGCCGATGCCGCCTGGCGGTACGCCTACGGCCGGGACTTCGGCGAAAGCGACGATTTCGCCCCTCCGGAGCAATCCGAAGCCGACTTTCCCGGCGCGCAGCCCGGCGATTCGGAAGGTCCTTCGGTGATGAACGACTGTTCCCAGCCGCTGCCCGGCGATTCCATCGCCGTCCGCCTGCGGGCGTTCTTCGACCGCCTCGCCTCCTGGCGGCTGCGCGCGGGCGCGATCGGACTGGGCGAGCTGGTCCGCGCCGTGCTGGACGAGAGCGGATTCTATCTCTACGCCGGCGCGCTGCCCGGCGGCGCGCAGCGGCAGGCCAACCTGGACCGGCTGGTCGCCACCGCCGCCAGCTTCGACAGCGACGTGTCCGGCTCCCTCACCCGCTTTCTGGGCCACACCGATCAGCTGCGCCGGAAGGGCGACGGCGACGCGGCCCACCTGCTGGGCGAGAACGACGACGTGGTGCGCCTGATGACCGTGCACAAGAGCAAGGGGCTGGAGTTCAAGGTCGTCTTCGGCGCGCTGCTGGAGAAGGGCTATGGCGGCGCGCAGTCCGGGCTGCTCAGCGCCCACCGCGACCTGGGCGTGGGCATCAGCTGCTTCGACCCGGTGCTGCGCACGAAGCGCAAGACCATCGCCCAGTCCGCCATCGCCGCCCGCCGCGGGCGCGAGGACGCCGCCGAGGAGATGCGCATCCTCTACGTGATGCTCACCCGCGCCCAGGAGCGGCTGATCCTGGTGGGATCCGTAAAGAGCGCGGAGAACGCCCTTCGCCGCTGGGACGCGCTGAGCCGCGCCATCGGCGCGGCGAACAGCCATCTGGACCTGATCATGGCCGCCCGGGCGTGCGCGGAGCGCGACGGCGCTCAGACCTGGTCCACCGTGGAAATCCATCCGGCCAGCGAGCTCTCCGGCGAGGCGCCCCAGGCGCCGGACCCCCGGGCGCTGTTCGACGAGATCGTCACCCATCCGGAGAAATACGCCGACGAGGCGCTGGAGCAGGAGATGTCCTGGCAGTACCCCGACGCGCTGAGCGCGCAGAAGCCGCTGAAGCTGACCGTCTCCGGACTGCTGCGGGAGCTGGAAGGGCCCTCGGAGCTGCCCGCCATGGCCGAGCGCCCGATGTTCATGCAGGAGGCGTCGGTCCGCCGCCTGACCGGCACGGAGCGCGGCACCGCCTATCACCGGGCGATGCAGCTGCTGGATCTGAGCGCGCTGAAGGAACTGGACGGCCGCGCGCTGGCCGGGGCCATCCGCGCGCAGCTGGAGGACTGCGCCCGCCGCCGTCTGCTGACGGAGGTTCAGCGCGAGGCAGTCAGGCCCGCCATGCTGGCGCGCTTTCTGGACGGCGAGCTGGGCAGAAGGCTGCGCCGCGCCGAGGAGCTCCACCGGGAGTGGCCGTTCAACGTGATGCTCCGGGCGGACGAGGCGCTCACCGCGGAGGAGGCCGGCAAGTTCGGCGGCGAGGAGCTGCTGGTGCAGGGCAGCATCGACTGCTGCTTTCTCGAAGACGGCGAGTGGGTGCTGCTGGACTACAAGACCGACCGCAGCGACGATCTGGACGCGCTGTGCGCCCACTATCGCAAGCAGCTGCACGTGTACGCCCTCGCGCTGGAGCGCATCACCGGCATGCGCGTCCGTCAGCGGGTGCTGTGCCTGCTGGCCTCCGGCCTCGCCATCGACGTCTGAACCCCAGGTTCACATTTTCGCGCTTGCGCGTTTACACAGGCGCATGCTAAAATATTGGTCAAGTACCCCAAAGGAGGCCTGCTCATGCAGAACAACAAGTCGTATTGGGACACGATCATCCGTCCCAGGCGCGGCTGGTTTGACATCGACTTCAAGGGACTGATCCATTACCGCGACCTGATCTGGCTGCTGGTGAAGCGCTATTTCACGCTGATGTACCGCCAGACCATCCTGGGCCCGCTGTGGATCGTGCTGCAGCCCCTGCTGACCACCGTGATCTTCACCGTGGTGTTCGGCAACATCGCCGGACTGCCCACGGACGGCATGCCCAAGTTCCTGTTCTACATGGCGGGCAACATCCTCTGGCAGTACTTCTCCAGCTGCCTGACCAACACGTCCAACACCTTCATCAACAACCGGAACCTCTTCGGCAAGGTCTACTTTCCCCGTCTTTGTATGCCGATTTCCACGGTGTGCAGCCAGCTGATCAACTTTTTCGTGCAGTTCGCGCTGTTCCTGATCTTCGTGGTCTACTACGCCGTGCAGCCCAATTCCGCCGTGCAGCCCAACGCGCGGCTGATCCTGCTGACGCCGCTTCTGCTGATTCAGCTGGGCATGCTGGGCCTGGGCTTCGGCGTGATCGTATCGGCGCTGACCACCCGCTATCGCGACCTGGCGATGCTGGTGGCCTTCGGCACGCACCTGTGGATGTACTTCTCGCCGGTGACCTACGCCTCCAGCATGATCGCGGACAAGTATCCGTCGCTGCTGGGGCTTTACATGCTCAATCCCATCACGCCGATCATCGAGCTGTTCCGCGCCGCCTATCTGGGCGCGGCGGACTATTCGCTTCAGTACAACCTCGTCTCGCTGGCGGTCACGCTGGCGGTGCTGATGCTGGGCGTGGTTCTGTTCTCCCACACGGAAAAGACCTTCATGGACACAGTCTGATGGAAAGGAGCGAGCCCATGTCTGAACGACTTCTTGAAATCGACGGCGTTGCCAAGGAATACCGCCTGGGCCAGATCAACGGCCGCACGCTGCAGCACGATCTGGCGAGCTGGTTCGCCCGCGTGCGCGGCAAGGAGGATCCCAACACCAAGATCGGCACCGAGGCCGCCCGCATTCACAACGGCACCCTGCGCGCGCTGAGCGGCGTGAGCCTGAACGTGGACCGCGGCGACGCGCTGGCCATCACCGGCCGCAACGGCGCGGGCAAGAGCACGCTTCTGAAGCTGATCAGCCGCATCACGCTCCCCTCCGAGGGCGAGATCCGCATCCACGGCCGCGTGGCCAGCCTGCTGGAGATCGGCACCGGCTTCAACCCCGAGCTCACCGGCCGCGACAACATCTACCTCAACGGCGCCATTCTGGGCATGAACCGCGCCGAAACCACCTCCAAGCTCAAGGACATCATCGAATTTTCCGAGATCGGCCCGTTCATCGACACGCCGGTGAAGCGCTATTCCTCCGGCATGTACGTCAAGCTGGCCTTCGCCGTGGCGGCGCACCTGGACCCCGACATCCTGATCTGCGACGAGGTGCTGGCCGTGGGCGACCTGGCCTTCCAGCAGAAGTGCCTGAACAAGATGCGCGACGTCGCCCGGGAGGGGCGCGCGGTGCTCTACGTCAGCCACAACATGCGCACCGTCGCCGAGCTGTGCAACCGCGGCATCTATCTGGAGGGCGGCAAGCTCCTCTACGACGGCACCACCGAGCGCGCCATCGAGCTCTATGGCGGCAGCGGCATCCGCGATCTGGACCGCGATCTGGACGTCATGCCCCGGCCGAAGCTGCGCGGCGAATCCATCCGCATGAAGCGCATGCTCATGAAGAACACCGACAATCTGGAGTATCCCATGGACTCCACGATGGAGTTCACCCTCTCCGGCGTGAGCAACGTCTCTGATCCCCGGCTGCGCCTGAGGGTCACGCTGTTCTCCAGCATGGCCGCGCCGGTGACCATGACCCAGTCCGATCCCTTCGAGATTCGCGCCGGCGAGTCCTTCAATCTGAACGTGCGCATGCCGCTGGACTCCCTCGCGCCGGGCGAGTACGGCATGAAGCTCTCGCTGCTGTCCGGCACGCCCCAGGGCAAATCCTCCTATTACGACACCATCGACGACGTGGGCCACTTCGTAATTCTCGAAGACGCCGCCGTCAACGCCGGCTTCAAGTGGTCCACCCGCAAATGGGGCCACGTCCGCCTGAAGCCGCTGGAAATTCACTGAGGTGAAGTCAATGACCGCTGCCAAGACCGTCGCCGCGCTGCATGACCTGAGCGGCGTGGGCCGCTGCGCGCTGACCGTGGCGATCCCCGTGATCTCCGCCATGGGCGCGCAGGTGATTCCCGCCCCCACCGCCGTGCTGAGCGCGCACACCGCGTTCCCCGACTTCGTGGGACTGGATCTGACCGACTATCTGGAAAAGTGCCTGGAAAAATGGTGCGGGATGGGCCTTTCCTTCGACTGCATCTACACCGGCTACATGGCCACCGTGCGGCAGGAGGAGATCGCCCGGCGATTCTTCGACGCCCAGCCCGGGGCCGTCAAGGTCGTCGACCCCGTGCTGGGCGACGACGGCGTGATGTACCGCGCGCTGCCGAAGGACATGCCGCAGGCCATGCGCCGCCTCTGCCGCGGCGCGGACGTGATCACCCCCAACCTGACCGAGGCCGCGCTGCTCACCGGCGGCGTCTGCGAAAGCGCGGCGCCGGACGCCCTGCCCGGCACGAAGACGGATTCCCGGACATATACCGCCGCGGAACTGGAAAACCTGTTGACAGAGCTGATGGAGCTGGGGCCCAAAACCGCGCTGATCACCGGCGTGCCGCTGGAGGACGCCCATGTCAACGCCTGGATGGGCGGCGACGGCAGGATGCATGCCGTCGACTATGTCCCCGTGCCCGCCAGCTTTCCCGGCACCGGCGACCTGTTCGCCTCCGTGCTCACCGGCGCGCTGATGCGCGACATGGACTTCGAGGCCGCCGTCCGGCTGGCCACCGCCTACGTCCGCCAGACCATGCTCCGCACCGTCGAATGCGGGACCGAGCCGGTCTACGGCGTTCAGCTCGAGCAAACCCTCCCTTCCCTGCTCCAACCCACCCCCAAGGAGGCCCTGTCAGAATGATTGCAGAAATCCTCTCCGTCGGCACCGAGCTGCTCATGGGGCAGATCGCCAACACCGACGCACAGTACATCTCCCGCCGCCTGTCCGAGCTGGGCGTGACGCTCTACCGCCACACCACCGTGGGCGACAATCCCGCCCGCGTGAAGGAGGCCCTGGGCGAGGCCCTCGGCCGCTCCGATATGGTCATCACCACCGGCGGTCTCGGGCCCACCGAGGACGACCTCACCAAGGAGATGGTCGGCGAGTACTTCCACCTCCCCATGCAGCTCCACCAGCCCAGTCTGGACGAAATCGAGCGCTACATGTCCCGCATCGGCCGCCCCATGACCGACAACAACCGCAAGCAGGCCTACTTCCCCGAGGGCGCCATCATCATGCCCAACCTCTGCGGCACCGCGCCCGGCTGCATCGTCGAGCAGAACGGCAAGGCCGTGGCCGTGCTCCCCGGCCCGCCCAGAGAGCTCAAGGACATGTTCGACCGCCAGCTGGCCCCCTATCTCGCCCGCCGCAGCGGCATGCACATCGAATCGAAGTTCCTGCGCGTGTTCGGCATTGGCGAGTCCATGCTGGAGACCATGCTGATCGACCTGTTCCACTCCGACAACCCCACCCTCGCCCTCTACTGCGGCGCGGGCGAGGTGCAGGCGCGCATCAGCGCCCGCGCGGAGACCGTCGGGCAGGCCCAGGCCCTCATCGAGCCGCTGGAAAAGGAGATCCAGTCCCGCGTGGGCGACGCGCTTTACGGCTACGGCGTGGACAACTCCATGCCCAACGCCGTGCTCCAGCTGCTGCGCCGGCGCGGCGAGACCGTGTGCTTCGCCGAGAGCTGCACCGGCGGCCGCATGGCCGCCAGCGTGATCGACTCCCCCGGCGCCAGCGACGCGGTGAAGGAGTCCTATATCACCTATTCCGACGCCGCCAAGGCGCGCATCCTCGGCGTGCGCGAATCCACGCTTCAGGCGCACACCGCCGTCAGCGCCGAGTGCGCCCGGGAGATGGCCGAGGGCGCGCGCAGAATCAGCGGCGCGGACTGGGCCGTGTCCGTCACCGGCGTGGCCGGCCCCGACGGCGGCACCGAGCGCACCCCGGTGGGCACCGTGTTCATCGGCATCGCCGGCGCGGACGGCGTCCGCGTGCAGGAGTTCCACTTCCGCGGCAACCGCGACTGGGTGCGCACCCTCGCCTGCTCCAACGGCCTGAACCTGCTGAGACTGCGGATCCTCCGCGGCTGAAGCGCCCTTCCGCCCTTCAAAAGCTGCTTTTGAAGGGCGTTTTTTCCTTTTGGAGTTGGGCACATTATTCAGGGAAAAACGCCCAGCGAAGGTCCAAATCCCCCATAAACAGGAAAAAATCGGGGTGCATCTTCCATTTTTTCTCATTTTTGAGCGGGAATTCGACAATATTTAGGCAACTTCGAAGAATGGTTGCAAGTTCAAATCAATGTGGTTATAATAGTGCTATAAATGTGATATCCGGGGTGATTTTATGTCTATGTATCCGCTCATTTTGATTGCGGACGACGATCCGGTGGTGCACGAGTCGCTGGGTCTGTATCTGGAATCGGAAGGATATGAGCATCAAAGCGCTTACGACGGGCAGCAGGCGCTGGAAATGATTGAAAGCCTGCATCCCGATATGATGGTGCTGGATCTGATGATGCCGCGCGTTTCGGGCATCGACGTGTGCCGCCAGGTCCGCCAGACGAGCACGCTGCCGATCATCATGCTCACCGCCAAGGGCGAGGAGATCGACCGCATCCTGGGCCTGGAGCTGGGCGCGGACGACTATATCGTCAAGCCCTTCAGCCCCCGCGAGGTGCTGGCCCGCATCAAGGCCGTGCTGCGCCGCTTCTCCGAAAAGGCCAGCGAGGAGGACAGCTCCATCATCCGCCTGCCCCAGCTGGAGATCAGCCTGGAAAACTACCAGGTCAAGGCCGCCGGCAAGGTGATCCCCTGCACGCCCAAGGAGGTCGAAATCCTGCACATGCTGACCAGCAACGTCGGCCAGGTGTTCTCCCGCGAACAGATTCTGTCCCGGGTCTGGGGATATGATTACTTCGGCGATACCCGCACGGTGGACGCCCACATCAAGCGCATCCGCCAGAAGCTGCCCCAGGAGGGCGTGCCGTGGGCGCTGAAGACGGTCTACGGCGTGGGCTACCGCTTCGAGGTCAACGCATGAAAAAACAAAGCGTGCTGATCCAGCGCGCACTGATCTTTACGGCGATCGTCGCCTTGGTGGCGATCGCCGTAGGATTGCCCGTCTATGGACTGGCGTTCAACCGCTTTGCTGCGGGTGCCGCGCGGGATGCAGTGCTCCCCCAGGCGCGCACGCTGGCCCAGGCCGCTTCGGATTCCGAAAGCGACGCCCTCTCCGGCGCGCTGTCCCTGTTTGAACAGGCGGGCGGAACGGCCTGGCTGGTCTCCGCCTCGGGCGCCCGCAGCGTCGCCGGAAGCGCCGCGCTGCCGGAATCGCTGGCGGCGCTGACCGCAAGCGCGCTGGAGGGCTATGAATACCTGGGCGAGGTTCGCGTCGGGGGACAGACGTGCGCCTATGCCGTTCTCCCCGTGCCGACGGAGGCCGGGGCCGCTTCTTCTGCGCTGATCGCCGCGCTGCCGGCAGACAAGAGCGTCCATCCGATCCTCAGCGCCGTCATCGGCATCATCGCCGGGCTGCTGGCCGCGGGGCTGGCGGGAGCCGCGCTGATCCGAAAGCTGCTGCTGCCGGTGGTGAAGCCCATTGCGAAGCTGCGCGACGTGGCCGTGGCCATCGCCGACGGCAATCTGGACGCCCGCGCCAGCGAGCGCTCCCCGGGCGAAATCGGCCAGCTGGGCAAGGCGCTGAACAACGTCTCCCGCCAGCTGTCCCGCAGCATGTACTCCCTCATTCTGGAGCGCAACCGCTTAAAGCACATGATCGACGGCCTGAGCGAGGGCATCGTGGCCATTGACAACGAGGGCCACGTCACCCACACCAACCCCGCGCTGGACCGCATGTTCACCAAGCAGAAGGCCATCCACCTGCCCGACCCGCGGATGAAGGTCATCCCGGACAAGACCATCTGGGAGGACTTCGACAGCGTGATGCAGTCCGGCGAGCCGCTGAGCCGCAACCTGGACGTGCGCGATATGACGCTGCGGCTGACCATCACGCCCACCGTGGACGAGCTGGGCGCGATCGTGGGCGCGGTGGGCCTGTTCTCGGACATCACGCAGATGGAGCGCCTGGAGCGCACCCGCCGCGAGTATGTCTCCAACGTCTCCCATGAACTGCGCACCCCGCTGACCGCCATGCGCGCGCTGGTGGAGCCGCTCAAGGAGGGCATGGTCACCTCCGAGGCCGACCGCATGCGCTATTACGACATCATCCTGCGCGAGGTCATGCGCCTGTCGCGGCTGATCAACGATCAGCTGGAGCTCTCCCGCCTGCAGAGCGGCACCCTGGCCATCCAGAAGTCGAAGATGACGCTGGACGACCTGGTCTACGACGTGTGCGACCGCTATTCGTCCATCGCCGAGGAGCACGGCTTGGAGCTGAAGGTGCTCACCGACTTCTCCGAGTGCCCGATGGTCTACGCCAACGCCGACCGCGTGGAGCAGATGCTGATCATCCTGCTGGACAACGCCATCAAGTACACCGAGGAGGGCAGCGTCAGCGTCTCCGCCACCTGGGACGACGAAAAGGTCATCCTCAGCGTGCGCGACACCGGCGTGGGCATCGCCGACGAGGATCTGCCCTATGTGTTCGACCGGTTCTACAAGGTCGACAAGGCCCACAGCGGCAAGGGCAGCGGACTGGGGCTCTCCATCGCCTGCGAGCTGCTCAAGCGCATGAACGAGGAAATCTGGGTCTCCAGCGAGAAGGGCAAGGGCAGCGAATTCTGCTTCACCATTCACCGCCCCGCCGCCGGGCCCGAAAAAGCATAGTCTCCAAAGATCCCGCCAATATCTTGACGGGATTTTTTCATCCCTTTGTTACACGGACGTATCATATCGATGATATACTATAAGCAATATTTACCGTCGCGAGGTTTGCCATGTCCAGAAAGTCCTACAATCGCCATGATCGCTTCTTCACCTTCCTCATCTCGGCTCTGTGCCTGTGCGCCGTGGCGCTGGTGCTGGCCATCTGCATCCAGTCCAGGCTGAACGCGCAGCCGGATCCGTCCGTTCAGGTCATGGCCGACGCGCCGGACGGCACCCATGAGCCCCTGACGATGGTGGCTGCGGACACACAGCTCACCCCGATGCCCGGCCCGCAGGTCACGCCCACGCCGGAGCCGACCGCCACGCCGGAGCCCTTCGAATACCTGCCGGTGTATACCCGCGCCGAGACGAAGGAGAAGGTCATCGCCATCACGCTGGACGACTGCTCCAACCTGGAGGCGCTGAAGTACGCCTCGCTGGCGGCGCGGGAGTACGGCGCGAAGCTGACGCTGTTTCCCGTGGCCTCCGAGGTTCTGAAGGCGGACAACAGCGCCGCGCTGCGCACCTGCGTGTTTGACTTCGGCTTCGAGGTGGAGAACCGCACGCTGAACAACTCCACGCTGTACGCGCTGAGCGACTTCGAGATGGCCAACGAGATCTGGACCGCGGACACCGCCGTCGACTACGCGCTGAACAAGGACTACGGCATGCACCTGCTGCGCCCGAAGGGCGGCCAGGGCGTGAACGATCCCCGAACCCACGCCTACCTCAAGCAGCTGGGCTACGACGGCTTCGTCACCTGGAATGTCTCCGGCACCGACCGCGACATCAATGCCCTGAAGGAATCCCTCGCGCCGGGCAATATCTATCTGTTCAACTGCACGAAGGCCGATGTGCTGAAGCTGGCGGAGTTCATGAAGTTTGCGCTCAGCCGCAGCTATCGGATGGTGACCGTCAACGAGCTGCTCGGCTTCTCCGAAAACGCCTGCGCGGACCCCACGGACGACATCATCAACCGCAAGCTGCCCGAGCTGGAGAACTATGAGCCCCCGGTGATGCAGTACACGCTGGGCGACCGCTCCAACGGCGTCTATCAGCTCCAGCTGATGCTCCAGAAGCTGGGTTATCTGGTGGACACCAGCGCCACGCCCACCCCCACGCCCGAAGGCGACGCGACCCCTGCACCCACGTTCTTCCTGGATTCGGTCATCTCCACCGCCAACCTGGCCGACGGCGTCTATGGAGACAACACCTCCTCCGCCATCATGGCCTTCCAGGCGTCCCGCGGCATGCCCTGCACCGGCGTGGCCACGGTGGAGATTCAGCAGATGATCGCCGAGGAGTACGCCGAGCGCTTCGGCGAGGAAACCTCTCCCGAACCCACGCCGGAGGTGACGGCGGTTCCGGAGGTCACGGGGGCGCCGGAGGCGGCGCAGGAGCCGGAAGCGCCGGCCGCGTAGAATCCGTTTTCTCCAATCGCAAAAGGCAAGGTATGTGTCCGCATGCCTTGCCTTTCATTGTCCATTGATCCGGGGCTTTCATTCGCCCGGTTGGGGGCTTTCTCCGGGCGGCAGATTCCTGGGCCTTTGACCGTCCCGGGCCAAAAACCCAAATACAACTTGAACGAAACGGCTTTTCGTTGTAGAATAATAGGGGTATGTGCAATTCAATAAACATCGAAAGGTGGATTTTATATGAGCATTCTCAAAAAGCCCTTTGGCAAGGCGCCCTGCGGCTGCGATGTGGATCTGTATGTGATGACCAACGCCAGCGGCGCGTCGGTGGAGATCACGAACTTCGGCGGCATCGTGCGCGCGATCAACGTGCCCGACCGCGACGGCAAGCTGGGCAACGTGGTGCTGGGCTATCCCACCGTGGAGGGCTACACGCCCCTGAACGGCTATCTGGGCGCGCTGATCGGCCGCGTCGGCAACCGCATCGCCAACGGCGAGTGTGAGGTCAACGGCGAGAAGCTGACCCTGTTCAGGAATGAGGCCAACCGCACCCATCTGCACGGCGGCGAGGTGGGCTTCGACCGCAAGCTCTGGGACGTGACCGCCGTCGAGGGCATCTGCGAGGACTATCTGATTCTGAAGTACACCAGCGCTGATGGCGAGGAGGGCTATCCCGGAACGCTCCGCGTGATGGTGACCTACACCTGGACCGACGACAACCAGCTGCTGATCCGCTACGAGGCCGTCAGCGACAAGGACACCCTGTGCAATCTGACCAACCACACCTACTTCAACCTCGCCGGCGAGGGCAGCGGCCCCATCGACGATCACGTCTTCGAGTTCAACTGCGACACCTTCACCGTGGTGGATCAGTATTCCATCCCCACCGGCGAGCAGCGCGACGTGACCGGCACGCCCTTCGATCTGCGCGAGCCCACCCGCATCGGCGATGGCTTTGCGAAGGTCGCCGGGGATGAGCAGCTCACCTTCGGTCAGGGCTACGACCACAGCTTCAACATCAACGATCCCGAAGCCGGACTGCGCTTTGCCGTCAGCGTGCAGGATCCCGGCACCGGCCGCACCATGGACGTGTTCACCGACATGCCCGCCGTTCAGTTCTACACCGCCAACATGCTCGAGGGCATCAATCCCGGCTCCTGCGGCCGCCTCTACACCCGCCGCGAGGGCTTCTGCCTGGAGACCCAGTATGCCCCCGACTCCATCAACCACCCCAACTTCCCCGACAGCGTGCTCTACGCCGGCGAGAAGTACGATTTCACCACCGTTTTTGCCTTTGGCGTCGCAGAGTAACCAGGGGCGCTGCCCCTGGACCCCGCCAAGGAACCTGAGGTTCCTTGGATTCTCCGGCTGCTGCCGCGTTTGAACCGGCGGAAATTTCGCCGCCGTGGTGGCGGCTCATTTCCTGCGCTGCGTTTCTGGCTGTGGTTTGCGGCAGGGGACGGCGCGGCGGTCTGCCGTTCGAGAATAATTCATTTTTGAGGAGTGTTACCAATGGAAGTTCGCACCCGTTTTGCGCCCAGCCCCACGGGCTACATGCACCTGGGCAATCTGCGCACGGCGCTTTACACCTATCTGTTCGCCCGCCGCAACGGCGGCAAGTTCATCCTGCGCATTGAGGACACCGATCAGGAGCGCGAGGTTGAGGGCGCAGTGGATTTGATTTACAAGTCCCTGGAGGTCGCCGGGCTGTCCCACGACGAGGGTCCGGACATCGGCGGTCCCTGCGGGCCGTATGTCCAGTCCGAGCGCAAGGACACCTATCTGCCCTATGCGAAGCAGCTGATCGAGTCCGGCCATGCGTACTACTGCTTCTGCACCAAGGAGCGCCTGGACGAGGCGCGCGCCGAGGCGGAGAAGAAGGGCGAGACGTTCAAGTATGACAAGCACTGCCTGAACCTCTCCAAGGAGGAGATTCAGCGCCGTCTGGATGCGGGCGAGCCCTACGTCATCCGCCAGAACATCCCCACCGAGGGCAAGGCGGGCTTCGACGATGTGATTTACGGCCACGTCGAGGTGGACTGCGACACGCTGGACGACAACATCCTGATCAAGGCCGACGGTCTGCCGACCTACAACTTCGCCAACGTCATCGACGACCATCTGATGGGCATCACCCACGTGATGCGCGGCAACGAATATCTGTCCAGCGCGCCGAAGTACAATCTGCTCTACGAAGCCTTCGGCTGGACGCCGCCGACCTACGTCCACCTGACGCCGGTCATGGCCAACGCGCAGCGCAAGCTGTCCAAGCGCAAGGGCGACCCGTCCTTCGAGGATCTGCTGAATCAGGGCTATCTGACCGAGGCGATCATCAACTATCTGGTGCTGCTGGGCTGGAGCCCCCGCGGCGAGCGCGAGTTCTACACGCTCAAGGAGCTGGAGGAGGTCTTCGATCTGGAGGGGCTGAGCAAGTCGCCGTCGATCTTTGACACGGTGAAGCTCAACTGGTTCAACGCGGAGTACATCCGCAAGCTCAGCCCGGAAAAGTATCTGGAGCTGGCCACGCCTTGGCTTTCCCGGGCACTGGACCCGGCGAAATTCGACTTCAAGCGCCTGGGCGAGCTGCTGCAGAGCCGCACCGAAGTGTTCAATCAGCTGCCCGGCATGGTGGACTTTTTGGCCGAGATGCCCGAATTCGACAGCGATCTGTATGTGAACAAGAAGCAGAAGTCCACGCTGGAGAGCGCAAAGGCGGCGCTGACCTTCGTTCGCCCCGTGCTGGAATCCATCGAAAGCTGGACCGAGCAGGAGATTCACGACCGCGTGATGGAGGCCATCCCTGAAACCGGCATGAAGAACGGCCAGGTGCTCTGGCCCATGCGCATCGCTATTTCCGGCAAGATGTCCACCCCCGGCGGCGCGTTCGAAATCGCGTATCTGCTGGGCAAGGAGGAGACGCTCCGGCGCCTGGACGCATCCATGGCGAAGCTGTAAGGTACAAAAAAGTGTCCGTGAGAAATCGCTCTCACGGACACTTTTTCATGGGCTCCGGTCAGGGTTTACGCCGCCGGCAGGTTGAAGAACACCAGCGCAGCCGCCAGTGCGGCCACCGCGGCGATGCCGATCGCGATGCGCGCCTTTCTGCCCGGCCTTTTGCCCTTCCACTGAATCGCGCCGGCGGGGCAGGCGGACATGCACGCGCCGCAATGGATGCACTCGTGGTCGCCCACGCGGCGCACGTCCATCCGGCAGCTGCCGACGCACCGGCCGCAGTCGACGCACTTCTCCGCATCCACCCGGACGCCCAGCAGCGCGATCCTCGAAAACAGCCCGTAGATCGCGCCCAGCGGGCAGAGGAACCGGCAGAACGCGCGGAAGATGAACACGCACGCCGCCAGGATCAGCACCAGCAGCACGACCTTTCGGGTGAACAGCGCGCCCAGCATGGCGAAGCTCCCCGCGTTGACCGGATGGGCCAGCAGGCTGATCGCGCCCTCCAGCGTGCCGGCCGGGCAGATGTACTTGCAGAACGCCGGCACGGGGAAGCGCTGCGCGGCGTACATCGTCGGGATCAGCACCGCGAACACGGCGAGAATCGCGTATTTCAGCCAGGACAGCGCGCGGGTCGCCCGGTTCTTTCCCAGCTTGGGCGTTCGGATTTTGTAGAGAAGCTCCTGAATCAGCCCCATCGGGCACAGAAAGCCGCAGATCGTTCGGCCCAGCGTCAGCCCGAACAGCATCAGCATGCCCAGAATGTAAAGCGGCGCGCGGGTGGCCGACGCGGCCAGCGCGTTCTGCAGCGCGCCCAGCGGGCACGCGCCCACCGCGCCCGGGCAGGAATAGCAGTTCAGCCCCGGCACGCACAGGTTCTTGCTCAGGCCGGTGTAGATTTTTCCATCCGCGAAGCCCTTCAGGTGGGCGTTGTACAGCAGCGCGGCATACAGCTGAATCAGCCGTCTCCGCGTGGGCCGGTGGCTTCGCAGCCAGTTCTTCATCTTATCCAAGGCCAATACACTCCGTACAGATATTGATGGCTTTGATCCAGACATCCCGCATGCCGCCATTGAACGCGCCCGCCGCGATCAGCAGGGCGGCCAGCGCGCCCACGGCGATGCGCGCGGGAAGGACGCTCCGCTCGGCGGCCCTCTTCTGCGAGGCCGGCGCACAGCCGCAGGCGGTCAGTGCAAGCAGCGCAATGACCAGCCAGGGAAGCGTTCTGCGCAGCAGCTCCCCCATGACGGCCTCCAGATCCCACGAGGCGAAGTTCGCCGGGTTGAGGAGCCAGGCGAGCGCCGCGGCGGCGCAGACTGCGAGGACGCCGCCGCAGGCGGTCCTCACCCGGGGCTGCGCTTCCCGCGGGGGCAGATTCACCGGCTCGCGCTCGGGCAGCGCCAGTCCGGCCAGCGCCATCGCGCCCCAGAGGATCAGCAGCGGCGCGAGCTCCAGCAGTGCGGCTGCGACGATCTCGCGGCTGAACGCCGTTCTCAGGCCGCTCACCGCCTCCTCCCCCGCGCCGGCGATCGCAATCGTCCTGGCGATCAGCAGTCCGGCGGCCAGCGCCGTCAGCGCCGCCATCAGGACCCTGTAAATGCGCTCGGTCTTTCCCATGCTCCTCCCCTCCACTCCGGTCGATTTGTGCTGGCCGGCGGGCGCGGTGGCCCAGCCGGATTGAAAATAGGCAGATTTTCGTTGGATGCGCGGCCGCGCCGTCAGATCAGCATCTCCGCGGGCGGCATGACCTCGATGATCTGGCCGTCGCCATGGCGGAGCGCCTCAAGCACATCGGCGACGCTCTCCACCGGATGGGAGAACCGCATCGCGCCGCCGCCGACGTCCGCGACGTGGTGGGCGTCCGAGCCGGCGATCATCAGCTTGCCGAATTTCACCGCCTCCTCATAGGCGAGGCGATTGTACTCGGGGCTCTTGTTCTGGTGATTGTAGACCTCGTAGGCCAGCACCGAATCGGGATCCGGCTTGAAGTCCGGGATGTAGGGCGCCTTGCGATAGGGATGGGCGTGGATCAGCAGCCCTCCGGCCGCGTTCACCCGGCGAACGTACTCGTCATAGGGCACGTCCGCGATGTCGGGATTGGCCAGCAGGAAGTCCTCGCCCAGGCCGTAGGTCAGCAGCTCGGGGCCCTTGGTAAAGGTCTCCCAGCCGAAGATCACCTTCAGGCCGATGCGGTCGCCCTCGGCCTTCGCGGCGCGATAGCCGCGAAGCAGGTATTCCACCTTCTCCGGCCAGGGGAGATCCGGTTCGCAGCCGATGTTGGCGTTGAAAAAATGATCGGTGACGGCGATCAGATCGTAGCCCGCCGCCTTGCAGGCCCGCGCCATCTCCGCCGCGGGAGAGCGGCCGCACCGGCTCGTCTCAGAGGTATGCAGATGCAGCTGCACATAGAAGCCCTGTTTGCTCATAATCCACCCTCGTTCGTGCTTTGTTTGGATTCAGTATAGCATGAAAATAAGGCATAAGATCGCTGCTTGGGAAAAATGATCGCTCTTTGCGCAATGCAAAGAGCGATTTCACGTCACAGCGCCGATTCAATCAGGCAGCAGGTGTACTCCGCCTTCGGGCTGCGGATGATCTCGTCCGGCGCGCCGGACTCCACAATTCTCCCCTTGTGCATCACGAGCACGCGATCGCAATACGCCTGCACCAGCGCCAGATCGTGGCTGATCAGCAGCAGCGAAAGGCCCTCCTGCGCCCTGAGCTCGATCAGCAGCCGGAGCACCTGCTTCTGCACGGTGGCGTCCAGCGCGCTGGTGGCCTCGTCGCAGATCAGAACGGAGGGGCCGACCGCCAGCGCCCGGGCAATGGCGGCGCGCTGGCACTGTCCGCCGCTGACCTGATGGGGATAGCGCCCGGCGAGCTCCGGCTCCAGTCCGCAGCGCTGCATCAGCGCCTCAACCCGGCTGCGCACCGCCCGGCGGTCCATGCCCCGGTTGCGCAGGCTCTCGCCGATTCCATCGCCCAGCGTCCGCCGCAGATCGAAGGACTCCGCAGGCAGCTGAAAGACCATCTGAATCTGCTGATAGACCTCCATCAGCTCTCTGCCCTGCGCGGCGGTGATCTCCCGCCCCAGCAGCAGTATGCGCCCCTGCGTGGGCTCGATCAGGCGGGTGAGCAGCCGTGCGACGGTGCTCTTGCCCGAGCCCGATTCGCCCACGATGCCCAGACATTCGCCCCTGCGAAACTGAAAGCTCACGTCGTCCACCGCCGCCCATTCGCGGCCGCGCGCGCGGAAAGTCTTCTTCAGATGCTCCGCCGCGAGTACGATCTGCTCCATTCCGACCTCCTCCACTCAGGCGCGCTTCAGGGACAGCGCCGAGTCCATCAGTTCCCTCGTATAGCCGTCCGCGGGCGCGTTCAGCACGCGCTCGCACGCGCCGCAGTCCACGGTCCTTCCGTCCTTCAGCACGAGAATCCGGTCCGCCATCCTGCGGACGAGCCCGATGTTGTGGGTGACGAGAATCATGGCCGTGTTGTACTCCCGGCGCATGGCCAGCAGCTCCTGAACCACCTGCATCTGCACCGTGACATCCAGCGCGCTGGTGGGCTCATCCGCCAGCAGCAGCTTCGGCTGCAGCAGCATCGCCATGCAGATGCCCACGCGCTGGTTCATGCCGCCGGAGAGCTCGAAGGGATAGCTGCTCAGAATGCGCTCGGGATCGCCCAGGCCGATCTTGTCCATGAGCTTCGCCGCGGCGGCAAGGGACTCCCGCCGGGAGATCCGGCGATGGGCGCGCATGGCCTCGTGGATCTGGGCGCCCACCGTGCGCACGGGGCACAGCGCCGCCTTGCAGTCCTGAAAGACCATGCCGATCTCCGGCCCCCGGAGGCGCCGCAGCTGCCCCTCCGGCCTGCCGACGAGGCGCTCGCCGCGATAGCGGATGTCGCCCCGGGAGATGGCTCCGGCCTCGCCGATCAGGCCGGCGCCGCCTACGAGCGCGACCGCGCACGCACGGCCCGCGCCAACATCAAGGACGAATACACCTGCACGGACATCGACGCGATGGAGGCCATCGCCCGGCGCGTGCCGCTGAGCCGCATCGCCCGCCCCGCATGGGATCTGGACTGTCTGAAGCGCCTCGGCGCCGCCCAGCCGGCCGCCGATCCCCAGATCTGGAGCGCCGTCTGGTCCGATGAGGAGAAGATCAACTTCCGCGCCACGCCGCTGTTCATGGTGTCAGCGCAGCGGGCCTGAACCGAATCAGCAAGTCGGCGGCGGAAAAAGAACACCTTCCGTCAGGAAATCGCCCGGAAAATCGTGAGATTTTCAGATTTCCG
>JBJEUD010000020.1:0-1942 GCA_051883655.1 Candidatus Faecivicinus sp.
AGAGGAACTTTGCGACGGCGTTGATGAATAATAGAAAGCAAGCCATTGGAACACAGCCTGTTTCAACGGCTTGCTTTGTTGTTATCATCCTATACGAACAAAACGCCCTTGTCCACCCTTTGTTCAGCGGGCAGATCCTCAAATCCAGACGGTTTAACGCAAAATAAATGCATGAATATGCTTGACATATGCATATTCATGCGCTATAATACGTACTATCAAATCGCAAGGACGGTGCGCATACATGAAATTCCTGAAAATGAAATCCTTTATCTGTCTTATGGTTGCCCTGATGATGTGTTTCTCCTCCGTCGGCGCGCTGGCGTGCACGGCCATCTACGTGGGCGCCGATCTCACGGCGGACGGCGCCACGATGTTCGCCCGGTCCGAGGACATCTCCAACAGCTACAACAAGCTGTTCTACGTTAGCCCCGCCGGCAACCACACCGCGGGCGAGGTCTACAGCGGCTGCTACGGCTTCACCTACACCTTCACCCACGACAGCTACAGCTACACCGCCTTCAGCGACGACAACGGCTCCGCCGTGGACGGCGTCTGCCCCGACTGCGGCGGCGACCACAAGCACACCCCCTATGAGGCGGGCGGCACCAACGAGATGGGCGTCACCGTGAGCGCCACCGAGACCATCGGATGCTCCGACGCGGTCTACGAGGCCGATCCCTATGAGGACGCGGGCATCGAGGAGGCCGAAATCACCACCGTCATCCTCAGCGAGGCCGCCACCGCGAAGGAGGGCGTCGACCTGCTGCTGAGCATCTATGACACGGCCGGCTGCGCCAGCGGCTCCGGCATCTTCATCGCCGACAGCACCGAGACCTGGTACATCGAAAACGTCACCGGACATCAGTACGTCGCGCTGAAGCTCACCGGCTCCATGGCCTTCGCCCAGCCGAACATGTCCATCATCGGCCTGATCGACCTGGACGACACCGAGAACGTCATCGCCTCCGAAAATCTGATCGCCGTGGCCAAGGAGGCCGGCACCTATGTGGGCGACGAGGAGGCCAACACCATCGACTACGTCGCCTCCTACAACGGCGACCAGGAGGTCGGCAGCCGCATGATCGACGCGCTGAAGTACTTCAACGCCGAGACCGCCAAGGAAGCGCCCGAAGCCGGCGACTTCACCATCTCCAACGTGGACGCGGACGGCAGCATCGTTCCCCTGTACACCAGCATCGTGCTGGACCACGCCTACGGCGTCGAGGACATCATCGGCTACTACCACATCCCCGGCATCGGCTCCAACCGCAACCTCGAGACCCACATCTTCCAGATCTCCGCCGAGGACGGCCTGACCGACACTGTGGAGTGGGTCGCCATGGACGACGGCTGCTACAGCGTATTCGTGCCCTACTACCCCATGCTGACCACCGACACCTATGAGGGCTACAAGGTCAGCACCCTGCCCGCCGAGTTCACCGAGGAAGCGCCCGCCGACGCGGAGATCAGCTACGCCGCCACCAAGTACAAGCGCGCCGAGGACGGCAGCCGCGTGGCCGTGGAGGGCTACCGCGCCCTGCCCGCCGACTGGGCCGACTCCTGCTACTGGTCCCTGGACGCGCTGTCCAACCTGATCGAGGCCGGCCATGCCGACGACGAACAGCTGGCCGCCATCAACGCCAGGCTGGACGAGCTCCAGGCGCAGTGCTACGCCGCCTGTGACGAGCTGAAGTCCGCCGTCGCCGCCGCGGATTCCGACGAGGCCGCCGCGCAGGCCGCCACGCAGATCAGCGCCGACGCCGCTGCCGCCGTGCACGCCGCCGTCGTCGAGCTGGTCAACGGCATCAAGTAAAGGTTTTCCCAATAATAGACAAACGGCCGGTCGGCACAACGCCGACCGGCCGCTTTGCGTGTCAAAAAACCTGTTTGACGCTTTCAATGAAGTCCCTTCTGACACTTTCAATGAAGTCCTTCTGAC
>JBJEUD010000020.1:2042-26596 GCA_051883655.1 Candidatus Faecivicinus sp.
CTTTCAATAAAAATCCGAGGGGGTTCATTGAGCAGGAGGAGGGACCGCGGAAATCCGGAAATCCCGCGATTCTCCGGGCGATTTCCGGAGGGAAGGTATTCTTTTTCCGCCGCTGGCGCTTGCGGAGAAAGTCGGGCGCGCTGCACACGCCGCCGCGCCGATTCTGCAGGCGGCGCCGTACAGCTTTTCGGCACGCATAAACCACCCGTTGAACGGGTGGTTTATGCGTGTGCAGCTTCGATCGCCTGTCATTCCCGGATCATGTACAATAAGGGACCTGTTGAAAGTCCCCATTCCCGGCGGAGTCCCATCCTCTGTGCGGCTCTATGTCCTTTGCCGGAGCGATTTTTTCCACACCCCCGGTTGAACCGGGGGATTTACAGGCTTCCAAAAAAACAGCGGAGGAGACATGTCTCCTCCGCTTCAGGGGTCAATTACCGTTTGTTCTGGCGCTTGCGCGCGGATGCAGCCATGCACACCACGCCCAGCATCAGGAACGCCATGCCCAGATACAGCATCGTGCGCTGCAGATTGCTGCGCTCGCTGCCGGTCTTCGGCACCTCGTCATCGTCATCATCGTCATCGACATCATTCAGGGTATTGGTCACGTTGAAGCCGTCCACCTCGGCGGTGTAGCCCTTCACGCTGTCCTCCTTGATGGTGTAGACGATCTCCTCGCCGTCGGCATACCTGTCGAGGTCGGTGAAGCTCCACTTCCAGCCGTCCTCCGCCGTCACGGTCTTCTGCGCAACCTCATCGCCGTTTGCATACAGGCGGATGGTGATGCTCTCCGGACGGGTTTTGCCGGAATTGTCATCGTCCTTCCAGGTCTTGCTGCCGGAAATCTCGTCGATCTTGTCCGGAATCAGGGTATTGGTCACGTTGAAGCCATCCACCTTAGCGGTGTAACCCTCAACGTCGTCCTCCCGGATGGTGTAGACGATCTCCTTGCCGCCGGCATACTTGTCGAGGTCGGTGAAGTTCCACTCCCAGCCGGCCTCTTCGGTCACGACCGCGCTTCTCGTTTCGATGCCGTTGGCATACAGGCGGATGGTGATGCTCTCCGGGCGCTTGTCTTCCGCGTTGTCGTTGTCATCCCAGGTCTTGCTGCCCGAAATCACATCGATCTTCTCCGGAGTGTGGCTGTTGGTGATGATGAAGGTGCTTTCGTCCTTCTGCTCAACATTTGCAGTGTAGCCATCGGCAACCTGCGCTTCGGCAACGGTGTAGACAATCTTCTCGCCGGCCTTGTATTCCTCCAGGTCGGTAAAGCTCGCCTGCCAGTTGTTGCCGCTGTTCAGCGCAACGGTTCTGCCGGTGTCCGCGCCGTCCGCGTACAGCTTCACGACCACTTCCGCCGGACGCTTGCCGTCCTGGTTGTTGTTGTCGTCCCAGGCCTTGAGCACAGATACATTCACCTTGCCGGGGGTGTAGCTGTTCTTGACGTTATAGCCCGTCACGAGGGAGGTGTAGCCGTCCACCTTCACATCATCCTCGGTGATGGTGTAGACGATCTCCTCGCCGCCGGCATACTTGTCGAGGCCGGTGAAGCTCCACTTCCAGCCGTCCTGCTCCGTCACGGTCTTCTGCGCAATCTCATTGCCGTCGGCATACAGGCGGATGGTGATCTCCTTCGGGCGCTTGCCGTCCTGGTTGCCGTTGTCGTCCCAGGTCTTGCTGCCTTCGATCTCGATCTTCTCCGGCTCATGGGTGTTGGTCACGACGAAGCCGTTTTCAACGGAACCGGTGACGTTGGCTTCATAGTCCGGAACATCCCACTCCACAATGCTGTATACGATTTTCTGGCCCTTTTCGTACACGGGCAGCCTGGTGAAGCTGGCGCTCCAGTTGTTGTTTGCGCTCAGCGTGAGCGACTTGCCGGTGGAATTGCCGTCGGCCAGCAGCTCCACGGTCACGCTGTCAGGGCGCTTGCCGTCCTGATTATCGGCGTCGTTCCACTCCTTGCTGACGGTGATCTTTTCGATCGTTTCGATCTCATGGGTATTGGTGACGTTGAAGCCGTCAACAACGGATTTGTAACCCTCAACGTCTTCTTCCGTGATGGTATAGTTGATCTTCTTGCCGTCGGCGTCATACTTGGCCGCTTCGAAGCTCCACTTCCAGCCATCCTCCGCCGTTACGATCTTTTCATCAACCTTATCGCCATTGGCCAGCAGATTGATGATGATCTTCTCCGGGCGCGCATTGTCGCGGTTGTCGTCGTCAACCCAGGTCTTGCTGCCGGAAATGATGATGCTGTTCTTCTGGGTGTTGGTCACAACGAAGCCTTCAGCAGCGGAGCCGGTGATGTTGGATTCATAGCCCTCCGGAACATCCACTTCCCGAATCGTGTATACGATATCAGGCTTCACGTAATCGTTGTTTGGCCTCCTGGACAGGTCGGTGAAGCTGCCCTCCCAGTTGTTCTCCGCGCTCAGCGTGAGCGTGTTGCCGGTGGGCTCGCCGTTGGCCAGCAGCTCCACGGTCACGCTGTCAGGGCGCACGCCGTCCTCATTCCCGTTGTCATTCCACTCCTTGCTGACCTTCACGCTGACGTACTTTGACACATATTCGTTCAAGAAGCTAGCATTTATAACTGGTTTTTGACTGTCCAACACGTTTTCCTGATTACCTTTTAAGAGCACGTCACACCAATAGCCAGGGATAACGTAATCTACTTCGTACAGCATATATGTTCCATAGGGCACCAGCGTCACAGTTACAGAGCCCTCGCCGGTTTCCTTGGATACCGGGCAGTCGACGTATATTTCGCTTCCGTCACCCTTATTTACGAGACAGAAATGAAAGACTGCATTGTCGTCAGTCAGTTCCAGCCCTGTAACCTTTTTCGTAATGTTGACGGTGCCATACTCGCCGCTGCCCTGTCCAAGCGTCAGATCGATGCCGGAGCCGCTGATCACAGCGCCATTCTTCCACTGCGTCTCTTTTCCCTTCAGGCCGGGGCAGTCGTTGGCGGAGGTCCAGTAGTTGTAAGACGCGCTCAGCACAACCGGAATGCTGACGCCATCCACCGTCAGAGTCTTCCTGAACGTGACCGTATAGTTCACGGGGCTGTCCTTGGTTCCCACGGGGAAGCTGCCCTCAAAGCGCACCTGCGCTCCCGTCGTCGAACCCGTGCTGGTGGAAGTTCCCTTAATGCTGAAGCTCGCGGAAGAGGTGATGTCAACATCGACAGTTCCGTTGTCCACTTCCTGCTTCGTGAAGCTGAAGGTCACATTCCTCCACTCATCATTTACGTACACATTGGCATTCAGGCCGGTGCATGCAATGTCAATGTGGTCGACCGTGCTGCCGCTGCTGCTCTGCAGCATGTCAATCTCCAGCGTGTTGGAATACTCCGTATCCGCCAGCGCGCCGGAGAACGCGGACAGCAGCATGAGCGCCGCAACCAGCAGCGCCGCAAGCCTTCTCAAAGAATACTTCATGTTCGTTCTCCTTTCATCCTTTCAGATGCACACCCTTCGGCGCACTTATTCCGCAGCGTCCACGCGCAGGCGCCATGCCAGATGGTCGGTCTCCGCGCTGATGGTGTAGCTGTACTCCAGACCGGAATTGCCCGTGCCCTTCCACTCGCCGATATCACCGTCGGAGGTGTCCGCGCACTCCCACTCGACGGCATAGTCCACGCCCTCGTAGCCCACCAGCTGCGCATGGAGCGTCACCACCGTGCCGAGCATGATCGTATCGGTGTCGATGGTATAGCTGATGATGACCTCGCGCTCAGCGGCAGGCTCCTCATCCGCGGGCTCCTCGTCTCCTGCAGCGGGCTCCTCGTCAGCGGGCTCCTCATCCGAAGAGGTCTCCTCATCCGAAGAGGTCTCCTCATCCGAAGAGGTCTCCTCATCCGAAGAGGTCTCCTCGTCCGAAGAGGTCTCCTCGTCCGAAGAGGTCTCCCCGTCCGAAGAGGTCTCCTCGTCCGAAGAGGTCTCCTCGTCCGAAGAGGTCTCCCCGTCCGAAGAGGTCTCCTCATCCGAAGAGGTCTCCTCGTCATCGATGGTCTCCTCGTCAACGAGGGTCTCCTCGTCAACGATGGTTTCCTCGTCAACAGAGCTGACCTCTTCCGGCGGGGCAACCTCGATGGCCTGCGCAAATGCGACCACGTTGATGCATGCCAGAACCATCAGCATTGCAAGCACGATTGCGAAAATCTTCCGATTCTTCATGGCTCTACCTTCCTTTCAATGCCCATTCATAACGCCACTTTGGGCAAAAAGATATGCTTCCTCACACCCTGCGCAGCATTGTGAAAGGCATATTTCTACCACAATCTTTTCCACCCTATAAGTCATTATATTCCTTTTAAGGATTTTCGTCAATCTTTCGTCGCAACATTTTTGTAACTTTTTTGAGCGAAGTCCAATTTTTACAATCTGCACTGGAAATCATATTCAGGCGCACACCGTTTCATGCATCGTCCCGGGATGAAAATCCAGCGCGCCGGAACCGCCTCCGGCGCTTTTGCTTTACAGGCCGCAGGTCCTATGTTATAATAATGAAAGGAATTTTCCGGTAAACGGACGGATGGAGGAATCTGTTTGAAAAAGAATCTCGTAATGCCCCGCCTTCGCGAGGAGATGCGCAGCGGCGTGCTCTGCGCCTGGCTCAAGGAGGAGGGCGAAGCCTATCAGAAGGGCGAGCCGATCTTCGAAATCGAAACCGACAAGGTGGTCAATCAGGTGGAGGCTGCGGCGGACGGCGTGATGCTGCGCCAGCTCGTGGAGGAAGGCGACGAGGTGCCCGCGGAGGCCGCGGTGGCCGAGGTGGAGGAATGAGCGCCGCCCGCAAGCCCGACTGGCTGAAGGTGCCCTACAACCGCGAGGCCGTGAACGAGGTGGCCGAGATGATGCGGTCGCTGAAGCTGAACACCGTGTGCAATTCGGCCAACTGCCCCAATCTGGGCGAATGCTATCAGAAGCACACCGCCACGTTCATGATCCTGGGCAGCCGCTGCACCCGCAGCTGCCGCTTCTGCAACGTGACCCACTTCCACCCGGAGCCCGTGGACCCCGACGAGCCGGAGAACCTGGCCGTCGCCGCGAAGCGGCTGGGGCTGCGCCACGTGGTGATCACCCAGGTGACCCGGGACGATCTGCCCGACGGCGGCGCGGGCCAGTTCGTGAAGTGCCTGAACCGGCTGCACGAGCTCTGCCCCGGCGCGACGGTGGAGGTGCTGATCTCCGACATGCGGGGCGACCGCGCCAGCCTGGACGCGATCATGGCCGCCGGCCCGGACGTGCTCAACCACAACGTGGAGACCGTGCCCGAGCTGTACGCCGCCGTGCGCCCCCAGGCCGTGTACCAGCGGTCGCTGGAGGTGCTGCGCTACTGCAAGCAGGTCCGCCCCGGGACCCGCACCAAGACCGGCTTCATGGTGGGGCTGGGCGAGACCGACGACCAGATCAGCCGGCTGATGGACGACGTGCTGGCCACCGGCTGCGACATCCTGACCATCGGCCAGTATCTGCAGCCGAGCCCCCAGCACTATCCGCTGGCGCGCTACGTGACCCCGGAGGAGTTCGCCCGCTACAAGGAGCTGGCGCTGTCCAAGGGATTCCGATACGTGGCCAGCGCGCCGCTGGTGCGCAGCTCCTATCGCGCGGCGGAGGCGCTGAAGGCATGATTTACATCGAAACCGGCAGCACGGACGTGTACTACAACTTCGGCGTGGAGACCTATTTCGCCTCGGAAAGGGTGCTGGACGAGCCGGTGTTCCTGTTCTGGCGCACCACGCCCACGCTGATGATCGGCAAATATCAGAATCCGCTGGAGGAGATCAACCTCGACTACGCCCGCGAGCACGGCATCCATCTGGTGCGGCGGCTGTCCGGCGGCGGCACCATCTACACCGACCTGGGCGGATGGCAGTTTTCGTTCATCAGCCCCGGCGACGCGGATGAAATCCACTTCCACAAATACCTCCAGCCGGTGCTGGGCGCGCTGCGGGCGCTGGGGCTGGACGCGGAGTTCAACGGCCGCAACGACCTGCTGATCGGCGGGCGGAAGTTCTCCGGAAACGCCCAGTACAAGCTGGGCGGCGTGACCGTGCACCACGGCTCGCTGCTGTTCGACACGGACATCCGCCAGATGGTGGAGAGCACCAACGTGGATCCCTACAAGATCCTGTCCAAGAGCATCAAATCGGTGCGCGAGCGGGTCACCAACCTCTCCGAGCACCTGAAATCCCCCATGAGCGCGGAGGACTTCAAGGCGCGCATGGTCGCGGCCATTCTGGACGGCGGCTCCCGCCATGCCATCGCCCCGGAGGACGAGCCCCGCATCCGCGCCATCGCCGACGGGCGCTTCCGCGCCTGGGAGCAGATCTACGGCGCCTCCCCCCGCTTTTCCATCCGCCGCGAGGGCCGCTTTCCGGGCGGGCGCGTGGCGGCGAGCCTGGACGTGAAGCGCGGCCGGATTCAGGCCATCGAGTTCTCCGGCGACTTCTTCGCCGCCAACGTGGAGGCGCTGCAGCAGGCGCTGACCGGCTGCGAGTACCGCCGGGAATCCGTGCGCGCGGTGCTCGCCGACCCCGCCGTCTCCGGCGCGATCTACGGAGCCGATCCCGACGCGCTGGCGGAGCTGATCGCGCCCTGAGCCCCCTCATCCGGCATCTCCGCCGGGTACGATTGAAGCTCGGGAGAGCCGCGGCCCTCCCGAGCTTCCGGGGTTTTTCGACAGTCTGACGCCCCCTTCGCAGCCAAACGGCTGTGAAGGGGGCGTTTTGTACGGGCCGGCGATCGGGAAAGGGATGCTCCCGCGATCCGCCGTCGGCGGGCTCAGGCGTTGTACACCCCCGCGGCGGTGTCGCCGCCCTCTCCGGTCCAGTTGGTGTGGAAGAACTGCCCCCGGGGCGCGTCGACGCGCTCGTAGGTGTGCGCGCCAAAGTAGTCGCGCTGGGCCTGGAGCAGATTGGCCGGCAGCCGCTCGGAGCGATAGCCGTCGTAATAGCTCAGCGCCGCGGAGATCGCCGGCGCGGGCACGCCGTTCAGCGCCGCCGACGCGCAGACGCGCCGCCATCCGCTCTGGGCCTCGGCCAGCTGCCGGGCGAAGAAGGGATCCAGCATCAGGTTCACCAGCGACGGCTCCCGGTCGAAGGCCTCCTTGATCCGCCCCAGAAACGCCGAGCGGATGATGCAGCCGCCGCGCCACATCAGCGCGATGCCGCCGTAGTTCAGGTTCCAGCCATAGGTCTTCGCCGCCGCGCGCATCAGCTGATAGCCCTGGGCGTAGGACACGATCTTCGAGGCGTACAGCGCGCGGCGCACATCCTCGATGAACGCGGCGCGGTCGCCGTCGAAGGCGGGCTTCGGCCCGGCGAGCACCTTCGACGCCGCCGCGCGCTCCTCCTTCGCCGCGGACAGGCAGCGGGCAAAGACCGCCTCGCCGATCAGCGTCAGCGGCACGCCCTCGTCCAGCGCGGCGATGGCGGTCCATTTCCCGGTGCCCTTCTGGCCGGCGGTGTCCAGGATGCGGTCCACCAGCGGCGCGCCGTCGGCGTCCGGGGTGCGCAGGATGTCCCGGGTGATCTGAATGAGATAGCTGTCCAGCTCGCCCCCGTTCCAATCGGCGAAGACGGCGCTCAGCTCGGCGGCGCTGAGTCCCAGCGCGTCCCGGAGCAGCTGATACGCCTCGCAGATCAGCTGCATGTCGCCGTATTCAATGCCGTTGTGCACCATCTTCACGAAGTGGCCCGCGCCGCTTTCGCCCACCCAGTCGCAGCAGGGCGCGCCGTCCACATGGGCGCAGATCGACTGGAAGATGGGGCGGACCAGCGGCCACGCGGCGGGCGAGCCGCCGGGCATCATGCTGGGGCCCTTCAGCGCGCCCTCCTCGCCGCCGGACACGCCCGTGCCCACGTAGAGCAGCCCGCGGGACTCCACATACGCGCAGCGGCGGATGGTGTCCGGGAAGTGGGCGTTGCCGCCGTCGATGATCACGTCGCCCGGCTCCAGATGGGGCAGCAGCTGTTCGATCAGCTCGTCCACCGGGCTGCCCGCCTTCACCATCATCATCACCTTGCGCGGCCGCTGCAGCGCCGCGCACAGCGCCCCGATGGAGGTGCAGCCGACGATGTTCTTCCCCTTCGCGCGGCCCTCCACGAAGCGCGTCACCTTCTCCGCCGTCCGGTTGCAGACCGCCACGGTGAAGCCCTTGGATTCCATGTTCATCGCCAGATTCTCGCCCATCACGGCGAGTCCGATCAGCCCGATATCCGCCTTGCCCATTCCGGTTTCCTCCATATTTTCTTAAATGGCCCGACCCGGCTCCGCGCTCAGCGCTTCACGCGGGCGTTGCCCTTCCAGACGTTCCAGACCTGCTCCTCGTCCGCCGGCGTGGCGTAGTCCTCCAGCATGGTCACGGCCATGGCCCCGGTGGCCCAGCCGAAGCGCAGGCAGTCCCCGGGCGCCCAGCCCTTCAGCTTGCCGTAGAGCAGTCCGCCGACAAAGCCGTCCCCGCCGCCGATGCGGTCCAGCACCGGGATGGGCCGCGGCTCGGCCACGTGCCACTCCCCGCCGTCGAGCAGGATCGCGCCCCACTCGTGCTGGTTGGCGCTGACCACCTCGCGCAGCGTGGTGGCGAAGGTTGTCGCGCGGGGATAGCGCAGCTGCGCGCGGCCGATCATCTCCCTGAACGAATCGATCTTGCCGGCCAGCGCCCGCCCGCCGGCCTCCGGGCCCTCGATGCCCAGCGCCAGCTGGAAGTCCTCCTCGTTGCCGATCAGGATGTCCGCGCAGCCGGCGATCCGGGAAAAGACCCCGCGCAGCTCCTCCTCGCGGCCCTTCCAGAAGGACGCGCGGTAGTTCAGGTCGAAGCTGAGCCGCGCGCTCGTCTCCCGGCAGAGCTGGCACAGCCGCAGGCACAGCGCCGCCGTGGACGGCGACATGGCCGCGAACAGGCCGGACAGGTGCACGATCTCCACGCCCTCCCGGCGGAAGATGCGCTCCAGATCGAAGTCGTCCGCGCAGATGGTGCGCCCGACCTCGCCGGCGCGGTCGTTGTAGACCCGGGGGCCGCGCATGCCGAAGCCGGTGTCGGCAATGTTGAACTGGTGCCGCACGCCCCAGGGGCCGTCCTGCGGCACGTCGGGGCCCTCGTATTCGATATTGCGCCGGCGAAGATCGCCCTTGATGAACGCGGCGATGGGGCTGTCCTGCACGAACCGGGTCAGCGCCTTGACGCGCATGCCCAGCGACGCCGCCACGTTGAGCACGTTGCTCTCCGCGCTGGTGGACTGCATGAAATAGGTGTTGCCGATGCCCACCGGCTGCCGGTCGGCCGGCGTGATGCGCACGCCCATGGACGTCGCCGTGAGAAGCTGATAACGACGGGACATAAGCCTTCGTCTCCTTTTTCCGCATGGTTTTTTCTGTCACTACATTAACACATTCCGCCGCGCAAGTCAATGCAGCGGGGCCTCTGCCCCGGAACGAAAAAGCCGCCGGCGGTCTCTTCAAACCACCGGCGGCTGCCGCTTTGTTCACGGATTGACGTCACTTTTTCTGTCCATAGTAGGCGTTGGGGCCGTGCTTGCGCATGAAGTGCTTGTTCAGGATGTGGTCGGGCGCGGGCGCGGCGGCGGGATTCACCATCCGGGTGAGCAGCGCCATGCGCGCCACCTCCTCCAGCACCACCGCGTGGTACACGGCCTGCGCGGGATCCTTTCCCCAGGTGAAGGGGCCGTGGCTGAAGCAGATCACGCCCGGCACGTGCACGGGATCGATGTTCCGCGTCTTAAACGTCTCCACGATCACCCGGCCGGTGTTGCGCTCGTAGTCCTCGTCGATCTCCTCCGGCGTCAGCGTGCGGGCGCAGGGCACGGGGCCGTAGAAGTAGTCCGCGTGGGTGGTGCCGTAGGCGGGGATGTCCTCGCCCGCCTGGGCCCAGGCCACCGCATGGGGGCTGTGGGTGTGCACGATGCCGCCCAGCGCGGGAAACGCCCTGTACAGCTCCAAATGGGTGCGGGTGTCGGAGGAGGGGTTCAGCGCGCCCTCCACCGTGTTGCCCTCCAGATCCACCACGGCCAGCAGGTCGGGGGTCAGATCCTCGTATTCCACGCCGGAGGGCTTGATCACCACCAGCCCCTCCTCCCGGAGGATGCCGGAGACGTTGCCCCAGGTGTAGGTCACCAGATTGCGGCGGGGCAGCTCCATGTTGGCCTGATAGACGGCCTGTCTGAGTTCCTTCAGATTCATCGGATGCACCTCTTTCTCATTCCGCCTTCACGAAGCGGATCACGTTCCAGCTCAGCGCGGGGATCTTCACCGTGGCGCGCTCGCCGTCGATCTCGCCGCCGGGGCCGGCCGTGGGCGCGACGGTATTCGGGGCGTCCTCGGTGTTCACGGCCTTCACGTCGTCGTGGTGCAGCAGGAGGTGCTCCGCCAGGCGCAGCTTGCCGAAGCCGTGGAGGTCCAGATCCAGCGCGAAGTCCTCGGCCAGATCGCGGTTGACGCAGAACACGGTCACGCTGCCGTCGTCGCCCCGGGTGGCGGTGGCGTCGATCAGCGGCACCTTCTCGTAGTCGCGGCAGTCGTACACGGGGCTGTCCACGATGGCGCGCAGCGACGTGCCGCGGCCGTACTTCGACGCCTGCATGAACGGCCAGTAGATGGTCTGGGCCCAGCATCCGCCGCCGTTGCGGGTCATGATGGGCGCGATGACGTTCACCAGCTGCGCGAGGCACGCGATCTTCACGCGGTCGGCGTTGCGCAGCAGCGTGATGAGCATCGAGCCCACCAGCAGCGCGTCCTCGAAATTGTAGATATCCTCCAGCAGCGGCAGCGCGCGGCCCCACTTGTCCCGCTTCCAGATCTCCTGGTCCTGCTGGTTGGAGTGATACCAGACGTTCCACTCGTCGAAGGACAGGTTGACGGTCTTCTTCGAGCGCTTCTTGCCCTTTACCGCGTCGCAGATGGAGGCCACGGTGCGGATGAATTCGTCCATGTCCATGGCGCGGGCCAGGAAGCCGGGGGTGTCGCCGGTAGGGTTGCCGTAGTAGCGGTGGAGGGACACGTAGTCGATGTTCTCATAGCACTCGTCCAGCATGGTCAGCTCCCAGTCGCCGAAGGTGGGCATCTCGGAGCTGGAGGAGCCGCAGGCCACCAGCTCGATGGACGGATCCACCCACTTCATCAGCTTTGCGGACTCGTTGGCCGCGCGGCCGTACTCCGAGGCGGTCTTGTGGCCCATCTGCCAGGGGCCGTCCATCTCGTTGCCCAGGCACCAGAGTTTGATGTTCAGCGGGTCCTTCCTGCCGTTGGCGATGCGCATGTCGGAAAATTTGCTCCCGCCGGGATGGTTGGCGTATTCCACCACGTCCCGGGCCTGCTCCGGGCCGCGGGTGCCCAGGTTGATGGAGTACATCGGCGACGTGCCGGCCTTGGCGCACCAGTCGCAGAACTCGTGCATTCCCACCTCGTTGGTCTCGGTGGTGAACCAGGCCAGGTCCAGCCGGCTGGGGCGGTTCGGGCCCACGGAGTCCTCCCAGTTGAAGCCGGAGACGAAGTTGCCGCCGGGATAGCGCACCACCGGCACGCCGGCGCGGCGCACCATGTCCAGCACGTCCCTGCGGAAGCCCTGTTCGTCGGCCTGGGGATGGCCGGGCTCGTAGATGCCGCCGTACACCGCGCGGCCCAGGTGCTCGATGAAGGAGCCGTAGATTCTCGGGTCGATTCTGCTGATCTGATAGGATTGATCCAGTGTCATTCGTGCCTTTTTCATGGGCGCTGCCTCCCTGATGTGGAATTTCGATCCAATTCTGCTGTTAGTATACCCCGGAATCCGGCGGCTGTCAATGTTTCCGCTGCGGGGGAGCGCGCCTGCTTTTGGATGAAAGTCCATCGCCGCAGACGGAAATTCCCGCGAAGCTCTCCTTCGCGGGAATTCATCCGTCAGTACTCCGCCTTCACAAAGCGCCGCCAGGCGTCCAGCGACCGCTCCACCTTTTCGGTTCCGGTGCAGTAGGCGATGCGGAAGTGGCCCGGCACGCCGAAGCTGTCGCTGGGCACCAGCACGAGGTCGTACTTCATGGCCTTGCGGCAGAACGCGCCGGCGTCCGGCTCCAGCGACCGGGGGAACATGTAGAACGTGCCGCCGGGGCGGACGATGGAGAAGCCCAGCGCGGTCAGCTCGCCGTAGAGCAGGTTCATGTTCCGCTCATACACGCTGAAATCGGCGGTCAGATCGCAGCAGGCCGCCGCGGCGCGCTGCATCAGCGCGGCGGCGCTGTCGTGGCCGATGCCCCGGGAGATCTGCGCCGCCATCCGGGCCGCCGCGCGGGACTCGCCGCAGGCGGGGTTCACCGCCAGATAGCCGATCCGGTCGCCGGGCACGGACAGCGACTTCGAGAACGAATAGCAGGTGAGCGTTCGGGGATAAAACTTCGCCGGATAGGCCTGATGCACCCCGTCGAAGAGGATCTCCCGGTAGGGCTCGTCGGAGATCAGCCACAGCTCGTGGCCGTACTCCCGCTCCTTGCCCAGCAGGAAGCCGGCCAGCCGCTTCAGCGTTTCGGCGGAATACACCGCGCCGGAGGGGTTGTTGGGCGTGTTGATCAGCACGGCCTGCACGCCGGGGTGCATGACCTCCTCCAGCGCGCCGAAGTTGATCTGGAAGTCCTCCTCCCGGGCGGGGACCACGTCCAGCTTCCGGCCGGCCAGCGTCACGTAGGGCGCGTACTCCGGGAAGTAGGGCGCGAAGGTCAGCACGGAATCGCCGGGCCCGGTGACCAGCCGGATGGCGTGGGCCAGCGCGCCGGCGGCCCCGCAGGTCATGAACAGGTCGTCGGGGTCGTAGTCCATGCCGAACCGCCGGTTCAGCGACGCGGCGATCCGCTCCCGGGCCTCCCGGCTGCCCAGGCCCTGGCTGTAGCCGTGCACGGCCTTGCAGGGCTCGCTGCCCAGCAGCGAGACGATGCATTCGTCGTAGGCCGCCGGCGCGGCGACGGAGGGATTGCCCAGCGAAAAGTCAAACACATTCTCCGCGCCGATCTCCCGGGCGCGGGCATTGGCGAAGGCGCTCAGTTCCATGATGACGGAGCCCTTTCCCAGCATCGCCCGATATTCCTTTGAGAGCATGATACCGCCTCCTTGCGCGTATTCCCACAAATTTCCTGTTTCGGTCTGTCCCGTTTCACTCAATCATTCATTTTATTGCGTAAATTCCAAAATACAAATCCGGCGCCGGGCGGTCGGGAGCGGACTGCAGCGCAATCCCTCCGGCAATCGCCATTGACGTCGGATTTCAGCCGTTGTTGTTGAATTTTGTTTTACCGGTGCTCAGCCCAGCTGCCTGCGGATTTCCTTCAGCTCGGACGGCGAGCAGTAGACGAAGTGATCCGGCTCGACCTCCACCATCGAAGGCTTTTCCACGGAATAGTCGTGGTCGCGCTCGGGCACATAGTCGATGCGCCTGCGATGGCGCTCGGTCAGCGGGTTGGGCTCGGGGATGGCGGACAGCAGCGCGCGGGTGTAGGGGTGCAGCGGCTTGGCGTACAGGTCCTCGCTGCGGGCCACCTCCATCAGCTTGCCGTAGTACATCACGCCGATGCGGTCGGAGAAGTACTTCACCACGGACAGGTTGTGGGCGATGAACAGAATCGTCAGTCCCATCTCGGCCTTCAGGTCGTTGAGCAGGTTGATGACCTGCGCCTGAATGGACACGTCCAGCGCGGAGACCGGCTCGTCGGCGATGATCATCTGAGGCTTGATGATCATCGCGCGGGCGATGCCGATGCGCTGCCGCTGTCCGCCGGAGAACTCGTGGGGATAGCGGGTGGCGTGCTCCTCGGTCAGGCCCACCTTGTTGAGCATCTCGATCACCCGGCGGTGCAGCTCGGCCCTGTCGGTCACGCCGCGCAGGCGCAGGCCCTCGCCCACGATCTCCTCGATGGTCATGCGGGGGTTCAGCGACTCGATGGGGTCCTGAAAGATCATGGCGATGTTGTCCGTCAGATACCTGCGCTTCTCCGGGGTCATCTTTCCGGAGATCTCCCGGCCGCCGAAGGTCACCGTTCCGGAGGTGGGCTCGTACAGCCGGATGATGGTGCGGCCGGTGGTGGTCTTGCCGCAGCCGGACTCGCCCACCAGGCCGAAGGTCTCCGCCCGGCGGACGGAGAAGCTGACGTCGTCCACGGCCTTCACCGTCATGCGATGGCGGCCGCGTCCGCTGGTAAAGTACTGGCAGAGGTTTTGAACCTCGAGGATGTTTTCATGTTCAGCCATCGGTTCGCGCCTCCTTCATTCGCTCGATTCGGTCCTTCAGGATGTCCGGCATTTCCACCTTCGGCGCCTTGGGATGCAGCAGCCACGTGGCGGCCAGATGGGTGTCCGACAGGCGGAAGTAGGGCGGCTCCTTTTCGAAGTCGATCTTCAGCGCGTACCGGTTGCGGGCGGCAAAGGCGTCGCCCTTGGGCGGGAAGATCATGTTCGGCGGCGTTCCGGGAATGGACATCAGCCGCTGACGGGTCTGCAGGTCCGGGATGGAGGACAGCAGCGCCCAGGTGTAGGGATGGGCGGGCTCGAAGAAGATCTCCTCGGCGGTGCCGGTCTCCACGATCCTGCCCGCGTACATCACGTTCACGCGGTCGGCCATGTGGGCCACCACGCCCAGGTCGTGGGTGATGAAGATCACGGACAGGTGGCGCTCCTCCTTGATCTGGTTGATCAGATCCAGGATCTTGGCCTGAACGGTCACGTCCAGCGCGGTGGTGGGCTCGTCGCAGATCAGGATCTCCGGGTCGCCCGCCAGCGCGATGGCGATGACGATGCGCTGGCGCATGCCGCCGGAGAACTGGAAGGGATACTGGTTGAAGCGCTTTTCCGCGTCCGGGATGCCCACGGCCTTCATCAGCTCCAGGGCGCGGGCGTCGGCGGCGGCCTTGTCCATCTTCTTGCGGCGCAGCACCTCGGTGATCTGCTTGCCCACCTTCATGATGGGGTTCAGCGCGGACATGGGGTCCTGAAACACCAGGCCGATGCGGTGGCCGCGGATCTTGTGCATGTCGTCCTCGCTGACCTTGGTCAGGTCCATGCCGTCGTACATCACGCGGCCGCCCTCCACCACGGCGTTGGCCGGCAGGATGCCCATGATGGATTTGATGGACACGCTCTTGCCGGAGCCGGACTCGCCCACGATGGCCACGGTCTCGCCCCGCTTCAGATCGAAGCTGACGCCGCGCACCGCGCGCACCATGCCGCCGTAGGCCTTGAAGGAGATGGTCAGATCCTCCACGCTGAGGATGGTTTCATTCGGATTCACAGCCATCGATCACACATCCTCTCCGCGTCGGGTGGGGTCCATCGCATCGCGCAGACCGTTGGAAAACAGGTTGAAGGCGATCATCAGCACGGAGATCAGCACCGCCGGGAACAGCGTCTGGGTGGGGTACTGCAGAAGCACGTCCTGGCCCACGGACAGCAGCGTTCCGATGGACGGCTCCGGCGGCTTGATGCCCAGGCCGATGTACGCCAGGAACGACTCCGAGAAGATGGCGCCGGGGATGGCGATCATCGCGCGGGTGATCAGCGGGCCGACGGTGTTGGGCAGAATGTGGCGGAAGATCAGCTTGCGGTCCGGCACGCCCAGCGTGCGCGCCGCCAGCACGTATTCGCGGCCCTTGAAGCGATAGAACTGGGCGCGGGTCAGCCGGGCGGTGCCGATCCAGCCCGTGACCGTCAGCGCCAGTATGATGGAGAACATGCCCGAGCCGAACAGGATCATGAACAGAATCGTGACCACGATGTAGGGCAGGCCGTCCAGCACCTCGGCGAAGTGGGTCAGCACCATGTCGATCTTGCCGCCGTAATAGCCGGCGACGGAGCCGTAGATCACGCCGATGATCACGTTGGTGATCACCGAGATGAACGCGATCAGCAGCGAGATGCGCGTGCCGCGGAACAGGCGGGTCATGATGTCGCGGCCCAGATAGTCGGTGCCGAACCAGTGGTACTCGCCGTCCGGCACGCCGGCGTAGACATAGGAGTCGATCCGCACGTCCACCACGGTCACGCCGTTGACGTCGTATTCGTTCACGATCTCCAGCACCGAGCCCTCGGGGAAGCGCTTCTCATCGTCCAGCGAGCTCTTCTTGCGGTTGGTCAGCAGCTGCGAGCCGTCGCAGATGCCCAGCTTCTCCAGCACCGGGATCTTCGGCGGCAGGTTCTTGGCCTTCACGCTCTGCTGGGTATAGGAATAGCCGGTGATCTCCGGCACGATCAGCGCCAGGAGAATGATGACCACGATGATCCAGAAGGACACCACCGACACGCGGCTCTGGCGCAGGCGGTTGAGGGCGTCCTTATAAAAGCCCACGGGCTCGGTCTTGAAGGCCTCGTCCTGCACCTCGCCGGGCTCCGTCAGCTCGAAGTCCTCCTCCGGCAGGCTCTGAAGCTCCTCGGGCAGAGCCTGGTTTTTCTCAATAATCATTTGCCACCTCCAACTCTGATGCGCGGATCGATGATGCCGTAGGAGATGTCCACGATCAGGATCGTCACCAGCGAGATTGCGGAATAGAAGATCAGCAGCGCCACGGTCAGGAAGTGGTCGCCCGCCAGAATGGAGTCGATCAGCAGTCCGCCCATGCCGGGCACGGCGAACATCTTCTCCACCACCAGCGAGCCGCCCATGATGCCGGTGATCATGGGGATGATGGTGTTGGCGATGGGCACCAGCGAATTGCGGAAGGCGTGGAACACCGTGGCCTCCGTGCGGGTCAGGCCCTTGGTGCGCGCCAGCAGCAGATACTCCGAGCTGAGGGTTTCAATCAGCTCGCCGCGCAGATAGCGGCCGATGGACGCGATGGGGTTCAGCGCCAGCGCGATGATGGGCAGCACCATGGAATACAGCTGCGCGCCGAAGTTCGTGGCCTGGGAGTTGTACAGCGTGGGGAATATGGGCCACGCGTACGTCAGGCAGTACTGCATCAGCGACGCGAACACGAACGACGGCACCGAGATGCAGATGACGATCAGAAACGACAATATATTGTCGGTCATGCGGTTGCGCTTCAGCGCCGCCGCCGTGCCGACCAGTATGCCCAGCGGCAGAGATATCAGCAGCGAAAACACGTTCAGCACCACCGTGGGCGGGATGCGAACGGCCAGAATCTGGAACACGTCCAGGCCGGGACGGACCTTGACCGACGTGCCAAAGTCGCCGCGGGTGACGATTCCCTCGATGAAATAGTAATACTGGACGACCATCGGCTTGTCCAGGTGCATTTCGGCCTCCAGCTGCGCCTGAATTTCCGGCGAGACCTCCGGATTCTCAAAGATGCTCATGGGCATCAGCCGGATCACCCAGAAGGACAGCGTCATGATCAGGAACAGTGTCAGCAGCATGGCGCCGATTCTTCCCAAAATATATTTGAACATCAGGACCTCCCATGCTTGCCGCAGCCCGGTCAGCGCGCTTCTGTTCCCGGCAAGCCTCAGTTCTCAAAAATTGAACCGCATGGGTGTACCGGAAAGTACACCCATGCAGCAACGCATCAAACTTCCAAGGAACCCCCTGTAAAATCGTCGTCGGCGGCGTGTACGTCGACGACGGGTGCTGATTTTTTCGCAGGAAAATCCCATTTTCCGGAGAAAAAATCGCTGCCTTGCAAATTTTGCGCCCGGGGATTTTCCTTCAGGAAAATCCCCGCAAAATTTGGAGGGGGTGGCAGTGGCGGGGGCGCGCATCGCGCGGGGCAGGGAGTGAATGAAAGTCCAGTGGACTTTCAGAGCCTGCCCTGTCTGAGCCGCAGCGAGTAAAACTCCCCCGTCCACAAAGGTTTATTCCACGATATCGCCGTACATGGTGCCCCAGCCGAAGCCCGGAATGTAGGTGGTCACGGGCAGGGACAGGCGGGTGGAGAACATGTCGTAGTTCACCGCCTGCACCACGGGGATCTGGATGACCTTGTCCAGATAGATCTTCTCCAGCTTGGCGGTCTCCTCGAGCATGCGGGCGTAGTCGCTCTTGACCTCCTCGGAGTCGCACACGGCGTACTGGGCCTCGAACTCCTCATCGAAGAAGTTGTTCGGGTGAGAGCCGTAGGTGGAGAGGTAGTAGTAGAAGCAGGTGTAGGGATAGGTGCGGGAGGCGCCGCGGGTCCAGTCGTTGGGGGACAGATCCCAGACGTCGGTGGTGGTCTTGAAGTCGGTGGTGGACATGCCGGCGTAGGTCTTGATCTGCAGCTGGACCTTGCCCTCGAAGATCACCGGGAACTCCTCCATGAGGTACTCGGCGGTGGCCTTCCAGGCGGTGTCGGACTCGTCGAACGCCATGGTCAGGGTGATCACGGTGTCCTCGGGGATGCCGGCCTCCTCATAGGCCTGGGCCAGGTACTCGCGGGCGAGCTCGGGGCTGTAGCCGTAGGGGCCCCAGGAATCGACCAGCTCGGTGACCTCGAGGCCGGGCTCGGAATCGCGGTACAGCAGCGCGCTCTCGGACAGGATGCCCGCCTGGCCGTTGACGTACACGCCGGAGGGCTCCTGATAGCCGAAGATGTCCTCGGCGATGACCTCGCGGTTCATGGCGTGATACAGCGCCTTGCGGTAGGCGATGGTGCCGCAGATGGGGTTCTCGGGGTTCTTGCAGTTGACGTCGATGTGGTACACGGTCAGAGAGGAGTACTCCACCATGCGCGGGTCATCGATGTAGGTCTCGATGGTGTTGGCGTCGGGGGAGAGGTAGTCCAGCATGCCCTGCTCCCACAGCTCCACGCGGGCGTTCATCTCGGGGATGATGCGCACCTCGACGGTGTCGTAGTTGAACAGGTCGGACAGCCAGTAGCTGGCGTCCTTCTTGTAGATCTGGATGGAGTCGAAGGTCCAGGTGTCGAAGGTGTACGGGCCGCAGCTCATCCACATGTCCAGCGTGGTGCCGTAGGTGGTGGAGGTGCGGTCCTCGTTCATGCCGGCCTCGTAGAGGGGCTCATACACCGGCGCGTTGGCGCGGTTGATCTGGCTGAAGTGGGAGCACACGTCGGTCTGGGTGCTGGCCGAGGCGGTGACGATCTCCAGGGTGTAGTCGTCGATCTTCTTGATGCCGACGTCCTCCCAGGCGATGGTGTTGGAGGTGCCCTGCAGGCTGTACTCCTTGGCGTTCAGGATGGTGATGTTGTAATCCGACAGGAAGTCCGCCATCTGGTTGGCCAGGACGGGATCCAGCAGCATCTTGAAGGAATACATGAAGGTGTCCGCGTTGATGGGATCGCCGTTGGCCCAGTGGGCGTCCTCGCGCAGCTTGATCTGCCAGGTATTCTCGGCAACCTCCTCGGGCAGCTCCGCCGCGATGTCGCCGATATAGTGATAGCCCAGTCCATCCTCGTCGGGAACGGAGCGATACAGGAAGGAGGAGCAGTACGAGATGGGCGTATCCAGGGAAGTTTCCACAGAATCGTGACCATTCAGGATCGGGCAGTCGGAGGCCATGTAGGTGCGATAGACCTTTTCCGTGCCCTCGGCGCTCGCCGGGACGATCAGAAGGCAGGTCAGCGCCAGCGCAACCGCCAGGCCCATTGAAAGCAGCTTCTTCAAGTTCATTGTGGCATCTCCTTTTTCGTTTTTATGTGAACCGCGCCGTTCGGCGCAGCTGCACGCTTTTTCCGGCCCTCTAGCCCGCCAGCACGGCGACCAGCACCGACGCGGCCATCAGCGCCGCGGCCGCGATCATCAGCGCGGGCACGTCCCCGTGGTGCGGCCGGCTGTTGCGGTATTCCAGATAGCCGTCCTTCATCTCGGCGGAGTTCTCGGCCTTGTTGCGGAAGAGCTTCCGCAGGGATTTGACGCCCCAGGCGAAGGACGTGAACATCCTCATGTTCACCAGCAGCCGGATCAGGCCCCAGACCAGAAACGCCGTGGCCTGGCCGAACAGCACGTCCGAGGCCAGCGCCGCGCCGCCGGTGCTCATTCCGGGCCGGGGAACGCGCGAAAGCGCCGCGCCCAGCGCCAGCAGCACCGCCGCCGTGATGGCAAAGTTCCTCGCGCCGCGCCTGTTCATCCGTCCCGTTCCCTCCTGCGCCATAAAAAAAGAAGTCATCCAACGGTATACGCCGTTCTCGACTCCATTGTTTAGGACATTATATAGCATGCTCTGCGGCAATGTCAAGCATCTGAGATTTACTTTTTCATGAAGGGAGGGAATTTCCAGCAAATTTTTCATATTTTCCGGTTGAAATCCCGCCGCATCGCGTGTAAAATGAATGCCATGAACCCTGGAATTTCATTTTTATTTTACATTTCGGAGGAATCTGTCATGACGATCGACACCAAAGCGCTGGACGCCCAAATTGCGTCCTGCATCGAACGCCAGCACCTGACCGGCGTGGCCGTGTGCATCAAGGGCCCTGAGGGAACGCTGTTTGAAAAGGGCTACGGCTTCCGCGACGCCGCCCGCTCCATCGCCCCCGACCCGGACACGATGTTCGGCATCGCGTCCATGTCCAAGTCCATCACCGCGCTGGCCCTGGCCATTCTGGAGACCGAGGGCAAGCTCTCCTACGACGATCCGGTGTACAAGTACTTCCCCGGCTTCTCCGTGCCCGGCGCGGCCCGGGACGCGGTCACGCTGCGCACGCTGGCCATGCACACCAGCGGCATTCCGCCCATGGAGCCGCTGGAGTGGTCCATCGCCGTCAACAGCGTGGAGCGCCAGAGCGAGTGGATCACCGCCATGCGCGAAAGCGCCCCCAACTCCATGAGCACCATCGATCAGGTGATCGACTACATCGCCGCCTGCCCCTACCCCACCGTGGGCGCGCCGGGCGAGAACATGAGCTACTCCAACGAGGGCTACGCCATCCTGTCCTACGTGGCGGACCAGGCCGCAGGCATGCCGCTGGAGCAGTTCTGCACGGAGCGCATCTTCCGCCCGCTGGGCATGACCCGCACCGTGATGGACGACGACTGCGCCTCCGCCCGGGCGATGTCCGGCGGCAACATCACCTCGCTGTTCGAGGAGGACGAGGACGGCGCGCAGACCTGCGACGACCACTGGAGCGTGCTGCCGCCCTTCCGCGGCTGCGCCATGGTGAAGTCCACCGCCCGGGACATGGCCGCCTACTACCGCTGCCTGTCCAACGGCGGCGTGCACGAGGGCCGGCAGGCGCTGCCCCGCGCCGCCGTGGACGCGATGATCGGCCCGGCCATTCCCGCCTCCGAGATCGCCTGCTACGGCCTGGGCCTGTACAAGCGCGTGAAGTGCGGCCACGTCATCTGCGAGCACTCCGGCGGACTCCACGGCGCGTCCACCAAGGGCGGCCTGCTGCTGGGCGAGGGCTACGGCTTCGCCGTGCTGTGCAACCTGGGCGACGCCGACATGGACGACATCATGTGGGCGATGTACAACGCCGTGATGGGCCTGCCGCTGGACACCTCCCACCGCTGGTTCATCCCCGTCGGGCGGGAGTTCTCCGACCCCGACATGCTCGCCGGCCGCTTCATCTGCCACGAGGGCGTGCCCTCCATCGCGTCCGTGACCGTGCGCGACGGCCGCGCCGTGGCCGTTGTGAACCGCCGCGACACCCGCCTGGTCTACTGCGGCGGCACCCGCTTCCTGGCCATGGACGCCGACCACCCCGACCGCCTGCGCGCCCGGCTGGAGTTCTTCATCCGCGATGGCCGCGCCTGGGGCGTGCGCTGCGGCAGCCGCATCTTCACCCGCGAGGAAAACTGAGCGGCGGGCGCGGGAAAAATGCAAAATGCGCTTGCAACCTGCGCCGCAAAGTGCTATGATGAAGGTGGTTTTTCAAAGAAGAAAGATACTGCGCCCGCAGTATCTTTCTTGATCATATGGAATAAGGTGTTAGGGAGGCGGCTGTCCGATGAAAAATCTGGGATACTACAACGGAACCTATGGCCTGATCGAGGAAATGACCGTGCCCATGAACGACCGGGTGCACTTCTTTGGCGACGGCGTCTACGACGCCACCTGCGGCCGCAACGGCGTGATCTATCTGGTGGACGAGCACATCGACCGCTTCTTCAACAGCGCGGGACTGCTGAAGATGCAGCTGCCCTACACCAAGCAGGAGCTCAAGGAGATCCTCCAGAGCATGGTCGCCAAGGTGGACGGCAAGGAACTGTTCGTCTACTGGCAGGCCACCCGCGGCACCGCGCCGCGCTCCCACGCCTTCCCCCCGGAGAGCGTGAAGCCCAATCTGTGGATCACCGTCACCCCCGCGCCCCTGCGCGACATCAAAAAGCGCATCGCGCTGACCTCGATGGAGGACACCCGCTTCCTCCACTGCAACATCAAGACCCTGAACCTGCTGCCCAGCGTGATGGCCGCGCAGAAGGCCGCCGAGCAGAACTGCTACGAGACGGTGTTCCACCGGGGCGACGTCGTGACCGAGTGCGCGCACAGCAACATCTCCATCCTGAAGGACGGCGTGCTGAAGACCCATCCCAACGACCACTTCATCCTGCCCGGCATCGCCAAGGCCCATCTGATCAAGGCCTGCAAAAAGCTGAACGTCCCCGTGGACGAGACGCCGTTCACCCTGCAGGAGCTGCGCGAGGCCGACGAGGTCATCGTCACCAGCTCCAGCGTATTCTGCCTGGTGGCGGACACGCTGGAGGGAAAGCCCGTGGGCGGCAGGGCCGCAGAGCTGGTCGACCGGCTGCAGGACGCGGTGCTGGAGGAGTTCTTCGAGGCCTGCGGAAGGTAAATCCCCCTGACAGGCTGTGGGATCGGGTGCGGCGGCGTGTACGGCGCGCCCGGATTTTTCCGCAAGCGCAAGCGACGGAAAAATCGTTCCTTCCGTCAGGAAATCGCCCGGAAAATCGTGAGATTTTCAGATTTCCGCAGTTTCCTTCCTGCTCGATGAAAATCCTCAGATTTTCATCGAAAGTGTCAAAAAGTCTTTTTTGACACGCAGAGCGCCCGGCCGACTTTCGTCGGCCGGGCGCTTGCGCGCGTCTGCGTCAGATCTCCCTGGCCAGGCCCTCGAGGATGTCCACGCAGCGGTCGATGCCGACGGCGGCGCTGTCGAGGGTGATGTGGTAGTTCTGGGAGACGCCCCAGTCCTGGCCGGTGTAGTGCTTGTAGTTGTTGCGGCGGCGCTTGTCCTTCTCCTTCAGGCGCTGCTCGGGGCTCTTGTCGGACTCGCCGTAGAGGCGCACGATGCGCTCGGCGCGGGCCTGCATGGGCGCGTGGATGAACACGTTGAGCACGTCGTCGCGGTCGCGGAGGATGAAGTCGGCGCAGCGGCCCACGATCACGCAGGGGCTCTCGTCGGCGATCTTCAAAATCACGTTGCGCTGGATGCACCAGAGGAAGTCCGACGCGGAAAGGCCCTTCATGACGCCGGGCACGCCGGGCGCCGAGAAGATGTAGCTCAGCGGGCTCTTGGAGGCGGAGTGCTCTCCGTTTTCCTCGATGTAGCTGGGGTCGAAGCCGGTCTCGTCGGCCACCTGCTTGACCAGCTCCTTGTCGTAGTACTTGTAGCCCAGGCGCTCCGCCAGCTGCTTGCCGATGGTGCGTCCGGCGCTGCCGAATTCGCGGCTGATGGTGATGATGCGTTTCATGCGTTTTCCCTCCCGTTCAATGAATCCGGTTGTTGTAAATATTCGACGTTTCCTTCAAAAAACCTTCAATCAAAAGTCTTCAATCAGAAACCTTCAATTCAGAAGCCTTCAATCCGCCAGCACTTTCCAGGTCTTGCGAAGCACCACCACGGAGATGAAGAACGTGAGCACGTCGCTGACCGGCATGGAGTACAGCACGCCGTCCAGGCCGAAGAACAGCGGCAGCAGCAGCGCGAAGCCCACGCCGAACACCACCTCACGCACCATGCTCAGCATGGTGGACATGGCCGCCTTGCCCATGGACTGCAGGAAGATGAACGCCGCCTTGTTCACGCAGGCCAGGATCATCATGCACAGATAGATGCGGAAGGAGCGCACGGCGAAGTCGGTGTAGTAGGCGCTCTCGTTGGCCGCGCCGAACAGGCCGATCAGCTGGCGGGGCAGGAACTCGACGATCAGCAGCGCGATCAGACCCACGATCGCCTCCGCCGTGATCAGCTTCTTCAGCAGCTCGCGCACGCGGCCCTTCTTGTTCGCGCCGATGTTGAAGCCCACGATGGGAATGCAGCCCGCCGCCATGCCGATGACGATGGAGATGACGATCTGGAAGAACTTCATCACGATGCCCAGCACCGCCATGGGGATCTGCGCGTACTGCGCCTGGCCGAAGATCTCGTCCTGCGCGCCGTACTTCACCACCATGTTCTGAATGGCCAGCATGGCCGCCACCAGGGAGATCTGCGCCAGGAAGCTGCAGACGCCCAGCGCCAGGAATTCGCCGTCCAGCCTGATGTCCAGCTTAAAGCTGCTCTTCTCCAGCTTCACGGCCTTGGTGTGGAACAGGTACCATGCGGCCAGCACCGCCGTGGCCACCTGGCCGATGACCGTCGCGACCGCCGCGCCCATCATGCCCCACTTGAACACGAAGATAAAGATGGGGTCCAGGATGATGTTCAGCACCGCGCCCGTCACGGTGGACACCATGGCGAACTTCGGGCTGCCGTCGGAGCGGATGATCGGGTTCAT
>JBJEUD010000021.1:0-26536 GCA_051883655.1 Candidatus Faecivicinus sp.
GCAGTTCATGGAGTTGGCGGTGTACATGCCGGAGCAGGAGCCGCAGGAGGGGCAGGCGTTCTCTTCATAGTCCAGCACGCCCTTGTCGTCCAGCGTTCCGGCGTGATAGGCGCCCACGGCCTCGAACATGTGGCTCAGGCAGGTGCGGCGGCCGTCCTTCAGGTGTCCGGCCAGCATCGGGCCGCCGGAGACGAAGATGGTGGGAATATTCAATCGCGCAGCGGCCATCAGCAGGCCGGGCACGTTTTTATCACAGTTGGGGATCATCACCAGTCCGTCAAACTGGTGCGCGATGGCCATGGCCTCGGTGGAATCGGCGATCAGGTCGCGGGTGACCAGGGAATACTTCATGCCGATGTGGCCCATGGCGATGCCGTCGCAGACGGCGATGGCGGGGAACATGACCGGGGTGCCGCCTGCTGCGCGCACGCCGGCCTTCACGGCCTCGGCGATCTTGTCGAGGTTCATGTGCCCGGGAACGATTTCATTGTGGGAGCTGACGACGCCGATGATCGGGCGGCGGATCTCCTCGTCCGTGTATCCCAGCGCGTAAAGCAGGCTCCGGTTCGGGGCGCGCTCAACGCCCGACTTGATGTAATCAGAATTCATAGCGTGTGACCTCCCGTCAAAATGGGCCGCGGGCGGACGAAGCGCCCGCGGCAAAAGGAGAGTTTAGTTGGAAGCGTTGTCCAGATCGGCGTCGTTCTTCCACAGCATCTGCTCGCGCAGCTGCTTGCCGATGATCTCCATGGGATGCTTGGCGAGCTGCTCGCGCTTGGAGTTGAAGAAGCAGCGGCCGTTCTTGTTCTCGGCGATCCACTTGCCGGCGAAGGTGCCGTCCTGGATGTCGCTGAGCACGGCCTTCATGTTGGCCTTGGTCTGCTCATAGGGCAGGACGCGGGGGCCGGAGACGTACTCGCCGTACTCGGCGGTGTCGGAGATGGAGTAGTTCATGGCCGCGACGCCGCCCTTGTTGATCAGGTCGACGATCAGCTTCATCTCGTGGATGCACTCGAAGTAGGCGTTCTCGGGCTCGTAGCCGGCCTCGACCAGCGTCTCGAAGCCGCAGCGCATCAGATCGACCACGCCGCCGCACAGCACGGCCTGCTCGCCGAACAGGTCGGTCTCGGTCTCGTCGTGCATGGTGGTCTCCATGATGCCCGCGCGGGCGCCGCCGATGCCTGCGATGTAGGCCAGGGCGATGTCATAGCACTTGCCGGTGGCGTTCTGCTCCACGGCGATCAGGCAGGGAACGCCCTTGCCCGCGACGTACTGGGAGCGAACGGTGTGGCCCGGACCCTTGGGGGCCGCCATGAACACGTCCACATTGGCCGGAGGAACGATCTGCTTGTAGCGGATGTTGAAGCCGTGGGCGAACGCGATGGCCTTGCCCTCGGTCAGGTAGGGCTCGATGTCCTTCTTGTACATATCGGCCTGCTTCTCATCGTTGATCAGGATCATGATGATGTCCGCCTGCTGGGTGGCCTCCGGAACGGTCATGACATTGAAGCCGTCCTTCTCCGCAACGGGCCAGGACTTGCCGCCCTTGCGCAGGCCGACGATGACGTCGCAGCCGGAGTCGCGCAGATTCAGTGCGTGGGCATGACCCTGGGAACCGTAACCAATGATCGCAATCTTCTTGCCGTTGAGCTTGTTCAGATCGCAGTCCTTCTCATAGTACATTTTTGCCATAGTCAAACTCTCCTTTTTCCTTGGTCTGTTCGTCAATGGTGTATTGTCCTCGCTCCAGTGCGACCATGCCGGTGCGCACGAGTTCGAGAATTCCAAACTCCTTCAGGAGGTTTTGGATTGCTTCAGCCTTGCTCTCATCGCCGATGACGGCAAGGGTGATCGAGGAGATCGAGACGTCGATGATCGACGCGCGGAAGATGTTCGCGATCTGGATCACCTCGTTGCGGGTCTCGCTGGTCTGCGCCAGCACCTTGATCAGCACCAGCTCGCGGCGGATGGAGTGATCCGGCTGCAGGGTCTTGACCGAGTGCACGCAGATGAGCTTGCGCAGCTGGTTGGACAGCAGATGGGTCTGCTTTTCGTCCGCCAGCACCTCGATGGTAATGCGCGAGACCTTGGGGTCGTCGGTGGTGCCGACGGCCAGGGATTCGATGTTGTAGCCTTTGCCGGAGAACAGCCGCACGACCCGCGACAGGACGCCCGCTTCGTTGTCCACCAGCACGGCCAGAGTTCGTCTTGTGATCTGGTTCATTGCGCTTCCCTCCTCAATCGATCATGAACTGGGTGATGTGGCTGCCGCCGCCCACCATGGGACGAACCATCTCGTCCATATCGATGGCGCAGTCGATCACATAGCCGTGGCCGCAGTGCAGCGCTTCATCGAGCGCCTCCTCCAGCTCCTCAACATTGGTGACCCGGCGGCCGCCCAGGCCATAGGCCTCCGCCAGCTTCACGAAGTTGGGCGCGCGGTCCAGCGTGGTCTGGGAGTAGTGGCCCTTGTAGATCAGCGTCTGCCACTGGCGAACCATGCCTAGAGTGCCGTTGTTGAACAGCACCGTGATGATGGGCAGGTTGTAGTACTGCTCGGTGGCCAGCTCGTTGCAGTTCATGCGGAAGCCGCCGTCGCCGGTCACGTGCAGCACGCACTTGTCCGGGTTGCCCACCTGCGCGCCGATGGCCGCGCCCAGGCCGAAGCCCATGGTGCCGAAGCCGCCCGAGGTGAGCAGCTGGCCCGGATAGTCGAAGTGGAAGTGCTGGATGGCCCACATCTGGTGCTGGCCGACGTCGGTGGAGACGATGGTGTCCTGGGGCAGGATCCGGGCGATGGACGAGAGGATCTGGCCGGGGGTCAGGCGGTCCTCCACCTGATCGTACTCGGTCTCCGTCTTGAAGGAGAACACGTAGTCCTTCCACTCGGAATGGTCCATCTGGTGAACGCGCTCGTTGAGCAGCTCCAGCACGCGCTTGGCGTCGCCGATGATGTGGTGATCGGTCTCGACGTTCTTGTTGATCTCCGAACGGTCGATGTCGATCTGAACGATCTTTGCGTTCCGCGCGAAGCTGGAGGGCTTCAGCGCCACGCGGTCGGAGAACCGGCAGCCCACGGCGATGAGCAGGTCGCAGGCGTCCACGGCCATGTTGGAGGCCTGAGAGCCGTGCATGCCGATCATGCCGGTGGTCAGCTTGTTGCGGCCGCGGAAGCCGCCGCCGCCCATGACGGTGATGGCCACGGGGGAGTCGATCTTGTTGGCGAAGGATTCAAACTCCACGTGGGCGCGGCTGCGCACCACGCCGCCGCCGCAGATCAAGAGCGGCTTTTTGGATTCGTTGATCAGCTCCACCAGCCTGTCGATGTCGGCGTGATCCGGCTCGGGCGCCTTGAAGTTCTGGCTGGCGCGCTGCATCAGCTTGCCCAGCTTGCCGTTGGCGCCGTGCTCCCGGCGGTCCAGGGGCTCATAGTCCGCGGTGGCCGCGGTCACATCCTTCAGGATGTCCAGCAGCACCGGCCCGGGCCGGCCGCTGCGGGCGATGGCGAAGGCTTCGCGGATGGTGTCGGCCAGCTGGTTCACGTCGCGCACCAGGTAGTTGCACTTGGTGATGGGCATGGTCACGCCGGTGATGTCCACTTCCTGGAAGGAGTCCTTGCCGAGCAGGTTGCTGGTGACATTGCAGGTAATGCAGACGATGGGCGAGGAGTCCATGTAGGCGGTGGCGATGCCGGTGACCAGGTTGGTCGCGCCGGGGCCGGAGGTGGCGAAGCAGACGCCCACCTTGCCGGTGGAGCGCGCATAGCCGTCCGCCGCGTGGCATGCGCCCTGCTCGTGGGCGGTCAGAATGTGTTTGACGCGGCCTTCATAATTATACAGCTCGTCGTAGACGTTCAGGATGGTGCCGCCCGGATAGCCGAAGATCGTATCGACCCCCTGCTCGAGCAGGCATTCCATCAGAATCTTTGCGCCGGTCATCTGCATGTTTTGTTCCTCCTTGTACAATTTGCAGTTGCTTGCAGAAAAACGCCTGCTGTCTAAAAGTTAGACTGCAGGCGTTGCGAAACATCTTTTTCCCGAATTTACGACATCCATCGATCTCATCCTCTGGGTGCCGAATCAGAGCGCTTGGCATTGCAGGCCATAACTTTTAGCACTATCATCGTGCTTAATAAGTCGCACAAGGATAATGCTGGCGAGTAGACCCAGGATGCCGATCATTGCAAAAACAGCGTTCATTTCGACAATCTCCATCGTCAAGAATCACGGGTAAAATCCGATTGTCAGAATTATACCACCGATGCCATTGGTTGTCAACCGATTTAACACGAATTTACGCTTTACCGCGATACCTTGCCAGCATTTCCGCGAAACCGGCGCCCCCGCCGCGCAGTGATGTCGAATTCATGGAAGGGCGCTTTGACCGTGCGAAGCGCTTTGAACTTTTCTGGCCCTGCCGGCGCGGCCCCAAGGGGAGAAGCGGTCGTAGAGAACGCAGAGGATGATGCTCGTCAGGGATGCCAGCGGGGTGGCCAGTCCGATGGAGAACAGCGTGGGCTCGGGGCGCAGGCTCATCAGATAGGCGAAGGGCATGCGCACCAGCAGTGCGCCCACCAGGCCCTGCACCATGACGAATACGGTCTGGCCGCAGCCGTTGAAGTAGCCGATGAAGCAGAACAGCAGGCAGACCATGAGGCAGTCAAAGGAGAAGCCCTTCAGATACTGGGCGGAGGCGCTCACCACTGCGGAATCCCGGTTGAAGACCATGGAGAGCAGGTCGCCGAAGAAAAAGCTCAGCAGGAACATGAACACGCCCACGCTCAGCGCGGTGCCCATGCCGTAGAACAGCGCCTTGCGGGCGCGATCCGGCTTGCAGGCGCCGATGTTCTGCGCGACAAACGCGCTCATGGACGAGCCGAACGCGGAGGGAATCAGCAGGATGAAGTTCGTGACCTTCTGCGCCACGCCGTAGCCCGCGGAGGTCACCACGCCCATGCGGTTGATCACTGCGTTGACCACCAGGAACGAAAGGCTCGTCAGCACGTCCTGAAGGGCGATGGGGAAGCCCAGCCTGACGATCTGCGCGATGTTTTCGCGGTTGAAGCGGATGTAGGACACCTTGAAGTGGAAGGGCAGCTGAATGCGGCGGATGATGATCAGCGACAGCAGCACGCTGACGGCCTGCGCGAGCACGGTGGCGATGGCCGCGCCGGCCGCTCCCATGCCGAGACCTGCCACCAGCAGCAGATCGCCCAGAATGTTCACCACGCAGGCGATGGCCACGAAGACCAGCGGCAGCGCGGAGTTGCCCAGCCCGCGAAAGATGCCGGAGAGCACGTTGTAGGCCACGATGAAGATCGTGCCGCAGGCGCAGATGTTGACGTATTGCAGCGTGTAGTCGAACGCCTCGGCCGGCACCTGCATGACCCGTGCGAAGGACCGGCACAGCAGGAGCATGAGCACGGTGAACCCGATGGCGATGGCGCCGAACAGCGCCACGGAGGTGCCGATGATTTCCCCCGCGCCGGTGTAGTTTCTCTCGCCGATGCGACGGCCGATGAGCACTGTTGCGCCCATGGTCAGGCCGAACACGATCATCATCGGCAGGTTCATCATGGTGCTGCCGGTGGATACGGCGGACACGCTGCCTGCGTCGCCGGCGAACTGGCCGACGATCATCAGGTCGACGGCGCCGTACATGGCCTGCAGCAGCTGGGCCAGAATGACGGGAATGGTGAATTTGACCAGGGGGGCGAGAATCGGGCCCTCGACGAAGCTGTTCTTTTTCTGCATATAAATCCTCTCTTTATCGAATGGCTTCCAGATGGCCGGCGTCCATCTCATAGACATGATCGCACAGCTCCTGGATATCCAGCGGGTTGTGACTGGCGATGAGCAGCGTGCGGCCCTCGTCGCGCAGCCCGAGAAACAGCTCGCGCATGTCCTCCACGCCTTCGTTGTCCAGACCGTTCATCGGCTCATCCAGGAGCAGAAGCCGCGGATGCTCCATCAGCGCCTGCGCGATGCCCAGGCGCTGGCGCATGCCCAGCGAGTACTTGGACACGTGCTTGCGGCTCTCGGGGTCGAGGCCCACGCGCTCCATGGCGTCACAGACGTCCTCATCGTCGATCCGGCCCCGAATGTCCGCCAGAAATTTCAGATTGCGGAAGCCGGAATAATTGGGCAGAAAGCCCGGCACCTCGATGATCGCTCCCATGCGCGGCGGCGTTTCAATGTCGCGCCCGATCCGCTTGCGGCCGACGCGGATGCTGCCGCGATCGATGCTGGAAAGCCCCGCGATGCACTTCAGCAGCACGGTCTTGCCCGAGCCGTTGCGGCCGATGATGCCGTGAATTTCGCCGGCGCGGAAGAACGCGCTGACATTGTCGAGCACCTTTTCGCGCCCGTAGATTTTGGTTACGTTGTTGAGCTTGATCATTGATGCACTTCCTTTCTGCCGTAAACGTGTACGAACAGCGCCCCGAAGATTGCGGCCAGCAATGCGAGCAGAATGAGCGCATATTCTGCGGAGGGGCGCATCATTCCGTCGCCGTAGTCCAGACAGGACAGGCGGGTCAGCGTCATCGGAGAGAAGTAGTAGGCCGCGCCGGAGAAGTATTCCTCAATGACGGTATCCACCATCACGGGAATGGCGGCGATCAGGAAGCCCGCGCGGCTGCCTGCCGCAGCGTTGACCAGACACATGACAAAGCCGAGCATCGCGAAGCAGACATAGTGCAGCAGGACCTCCAGCAGCAGCGCGCCCAGCGGCGAATAGGCCCGGAGAATCCAGAAATCGTAGTTGAGCATGCTGTCGTAGACCTCGTAGGCGCCGTCCACGAACTGCTCGATGGTCGCGCTCCATCCCAGCGTCCATTCAAGCCAGGGCGCGATCCAGATCATCACGATTGCGCCCAGAGCCAGCATGTAGAGCGCGGCGGCGCACAGCACGTAGTACAGCTGGCCACGCGCCCAGGCGCGGCGGCCGGCGCGCAGCAGCAGATATTTCTGCGCATCATCCCGGCGCGGCACGTCGAACAACAGCAGCAGCAGGCCCAGCGCGGTCATCGCGGAGATCCAGCTGTCGTTGAGCAGAAAGACCGTCAGCCCGGCCCAGCTGACGCGAAGCCCCTCTGCCGACATCATGTCCGTAATCGGGGCGAGATAGCGGTCGAGACACAGCAGGCAGAGAATCAGCAGCGCCCAGATGCGCGGCGTGCAGACCAGCGTTCGCAGACTGTGCCGGCAGCAGGCCCATGCGCGCCTATCCATACGTCAACCTCCTCTTTGCGCGGACGAAGAAGATTCCGCCCAGAATCAGCGTCAGAGCGCCGAAGATCAGGATGCCGGCCAGCAGCGTGAGCGCATAGTTCAGCTCGACGCAGCAGTCCTGCAGCAGCGGCAGGTTCATCCAATAGGGGAGTTTCAGCCAATAGTAGATCTCCAGGGAAAGGCGATAGGCTGCCAGGGGAACGCACAGGGTCAGCAGCACGTTGGGACAGAAGGCGGAAAACGCGAGGCCCGCAGTCGCCCAGCAGGCGCCGGCCAGAAACTGCATCGCCACCACGCCGGTGTAATAGAGGATCAAGCCCGAGGGCAAGCCCATTTTCAGCACGTGGTTGAAGGGATCGGCATCGGCGCAGATCTCCATGAAGTCCGCCGAGGTGGGGAACTTGATATTCAGCATCAGAATGAACAGCAGCGTGGCGATCGCCGGGGCCAGGCCGCCGGAGAGCGCGCAGGCCCTGATTTTGCTCAGCAGATAGCGCCGGTTGCCCGAGCGCATCGCGGCAGGCCCCGCAAAGCCGCTGTTCCAGTCGGCGCAGAAGCCGGCCGCAAAGGGCAGCGCTGCGAACAGCGGCATGATGTAGGTCACCATGCCCATAGAGCCCGCCATGGTGAAGGCGGCCAGCGCGTCGCCGCTGGGGTCAAGCACAAAAAAGGAAGCGTCGTTGAAATAGAGGGCGAAGTGAGCCGCGATGGCAACGAAAAACCACAGCCCGAAAGCTCGCCGCCTGTCCAGTGAAAGCATGGCGTAGCTCCTTTGATTCCATTTGTCGCAGAGACGGTGCGCTGCGCTTTTCTGAAGGGAAGGATTTTGAAAAGGATTTGGTTGCGGAGAACAACAAAGCAAGCGGAAACGCCGGTGCGCTTCCGCTTTGCGGAGGTCGGGTTATTTAACGACGCCCTTCTGAAGAATCACATTGGCATACAGCGCCGTCTCGCCGGTGGAAACCACGGCATAGCACCTGCGCGCGGTATCATAGAATTGAAAGCGTTCGATCTGGCCGATCTTCGTGCCGGGCTGATGCTTTTCGACGATTCTGGCGAACTCGTCCCAGATGGGGGTCTCCACGTTGTCGCCGGGGGTGACCTGCATCAGGGAGACCGGGGAGTCGACGTAGGTGTCCAGCGGCATCAGCGTCAGGATGGCGTCGAGCACCTCGCAGGCGCCGTGGCCGTCCATCCGGACGAGCGTGCTGTTCCTGGCGATGGAGGCGTGGGGGAAGTTGCCGTCGCCGATGACGATCGTGTCGCCGTGGCCCATCTCCATCAGAATCTTCAGAAGCTCCGGGGAAAGCAGGTTGGGAATACCTTTGAGCATGAAATCACCCTTTCGCAGTTTATCTACAATTCTATTATAATCAAAAGTAAAGGCTTGTCAATGCGGTGAACCTGCGGCGGAGAGGCCCGGATTCTGCATTTGGCGCAGATTTCTCCGCGCCCGGGGTGAGGCGAATCGTTGAACGATAACATTGTTTGTGATACAATATCCACGATATAGGCTGTCCGGGCAGTGCCCGGATGGAGCGAGAAAGGCGGTAGGCCGATGAAGGTTGTTGTGATGTGCGGCGGACTGAGCATGGAGCGCAATGTCTCCCTGTCCAGCGGTACTTTGATTTGTAAAGCGCTGCGTGCGCGCGGACACCGCGCGGTTCTGGTGGACATGTTCTATGGCCTGGAGCAGTATGACGCCTCTCCGGAAGAGCTGTTCGAAAACCTCCCCGAGCTGGAGGACGTTCGGGTGGCCGAGGCGGAGCCGGATCTGGATGCGGTGCGCGCCTCCCGGCAGTGGAACAGTCCCAGCATGATCGGAAAGGGCGTGCTGGAGATCTGCCAGCTGGCGGACGTCGTGTTCCTCGGCCTTCATGGGACCTGCGGCGAGGACGGCCGCATTCAGGCGGCGCTGGACCTGCTGGGCGTGCCCTATACCGGCAGCGGCTACCTTGCCAGTGCATTGGCCATGGACAAGAACCTGACGAAGGAACTGGCAGCGCCGGCGCTTGAGACGGTCGAGCGCGCGTATACGCCTGAGTCGCGCAGCGTGGATTACGTGGAGCAGGACATCCCGCGCATTGCGGCGCAGACCCGGCTGCCCTGCGTGGTTAAGCCCGTGGACAGCGGCTCTTCCATCGGCGTGGCGATTCCTAAGACGGTGCCGGAGCTGGAAAAGGCGCTGCGCGACAACCTGAAGCTGGGCCGCGTGATGCTGGAGCAGTACATCAAGGGCCGCGAGATCGACGTGGCCGTCATTGAGGGCCGCGCGCTGCCGTCCATTGAAATCATTCCCCACGAGGGATTCTACGACTACAGGAACAAGTATCAGGCCGGCGCGGCGGAGGAGATCTGTCCTTCCCGGATTGATCCCGGGATCGAGCGCCGCTTGGGCGAAGCCGCAGTGGCCGTGCACAATCGCCTGGGGCTCAAGGATTACTCCCGCGCGGACTTCATCGTCGACGCCAGCGGAGATATCTATTTTCTGGAGATCAACACGCTGCCCGGCATGACCCCCACCAGCCTGATGCCCCAGGAGGCGGCGGCGGTGGGCGTCGATTACGAGTCGCTTTGCCAGAAGCTGATTGATCTGGCCCTGGAGGGAAAGAGATGAAGCATTTTACCGTTCGACAGCTCGTTGAAGCCACCGGCGGAAGGTATTTTGGAGAAGAGGACGGGCTGGCGCGCGAAATCGCGTTTGTAACCAGCGACAGCCGCCAGGCTGCGCCCGGAGCGCTGTTCGTGGCGTTCGTCGGCGCGCGCGCGGACGGCCACGACTTCATGGCCCAGTGCCTGGCGAAGGGCGCGGCATGCTGTCTTTCCGAGCGCGAGCCCGGTCCCGGCGAGCGGCCCTGCGTTCAGGTGCAGTCCACGCTGAAGGCCATGGGCGCGCTGGCCGCCTGGCACCGCTCGCGGTTTGACATTCCCGTGGTGGGCATCACCGGCAGCGTGGGTAAGACGACCACCAAGGAGATGATCGCCGCGGTGCTGTCCGCCCGCTTCAACACCCACAAGACCGAGAAGAACTTCAACAACGAGTTGGGCGTGCCCCGGACGCTGCTGAATCTGGACGATGAACATCAGGTTTCCGTGGTGGAGATGGGCATCAGCGACTTTGGCGAGATGCGCCGGCTGACGCACATGGTGCGCCCGACCATCGCGGTGATGAGCGTGATCGGAGATTCCCATCTGGAATTTCTCGGCGACCATGCCGGTGTGCTGCGGGCGAAGGGCGAGATCTTTGAATCCATGTCCGCCGACCAGCTGGCGATTCTGAACGGCGACGACGCCATGCTCCGCGATTTCCATCCGCCGGTGCGGCGCATCACCTATGGCATGAATGAGGACAACGATTTCGTGGCCAGGGACGTCCGGAATCTGGGCCTGGACGGCATCCGCTGCACGATTCACCATCACGGCGCATCCTTTGAGGCGCGCATTCCCGCCTTTGGCGTGCACATGGTCTACGCGGCCCTCGCGGGCACGGCGGTGGGCTGGGCGCTGGGCATGACCGATAGGGAGATTGCCGAGGGCATCTCCCGCTATCGCACGGTGGGCGATCGCGCCCGCGTGCTGAAGACGGACAGGTGGACTGTCATCAGCGATTGCTACAATGCCAATCCTTCCTCGACGGCCGCGGCCATCGATTCGCTGAAGATGCTGCCCGGCCGGTGCGTGTGCATCCTCGGCGATATGCTCGAGCTGGGGGAGAACACCGCCGCACTCCACGCGCAGGTCGGCGGGCACGCGGCGCGGAGCGGCGTCGATCTGGTGGTTGCGGTCGGAGCGCTCTCGCGCAATACCTATGAAGGCGCGATTGCGGCGGGAGGCAAGGCGATCTGGTTCGAAACCAAGGAGGCGCTGATCGACAGGCTCTCCGAATTGCTGCAGCCCGGCGACAGCGTTCTCGTCAAGGCCTCTCACAGCATGGCCTTTGAGGAGATCACGCAGAAACTGCTGGAGATGTAGCGCAGAAACGGACGCTTCCCTTCTTTGGGAAGCGTCCGTTTCTGTCTATTCGCCGGGGGAGAAGAATTCGCCGACAAACGGCACCTTCTTCACCCGCCAGGATCGTCCGTTGAGATCGTTCAGCACGCCGGCGTCGGTCTTGAACCGGAAGGTCAGCTGGTAGGCGTACAGGGCCTGATAGCTGCGGCCGAAGCGCTCGTTTTGCTTGGCGCTGCCGTACTGGTTGTCGCCGAGCAGGGGGTGTCCCCTGTGCGCGAACTGGGCGCGGATCTGGTGCGTGCGGCCTGTGAGCAGCTCGCACTCCATCAGGCTCAGATTGCGCGCGGTCTCCAGCGTGGCGTACTTCGTCTGCGCCTTTTGCGCGCCGGGGGCGGGCTTGTCCAGCACGGTGACCTTTTTGGAGGAGTCGGCCTTGGAGATGTAGCTGGTGAGCGTGCCAGCGGCCGGAGTCATTCGGCCGTGGATGATGCACAGATAGCGCTTTTCAATCTCGTGGTCGCGGATTTTCTGGTTGAGGATGCGCATGGCTGCCTCGGTCTTGGCGATGATGACGATGCCGCCGGTGAAGCGATCGATCCGGTTGCACAGCGCGGGCGCGAACTGTTTCGGATCCATGGAATCCCATTCGCCCTTCTGATACAGATAGGCCTGTGCGTGCGTGATGAGCGTGTTGACCTTCTCGTGGGCGTCGGGATGGCACATCAGTCCCGGCCGCTTGTCCACCAGCAGCAGGTTTTCATCCTCATAGAGGATGTCCAGCCTGGGGCGCAGCTTGGACAAGAACGGGTCGATGGTCTTCGGCTTTTCAAAGAATTCGTCGCCGATGTACAACTGCAGCCGGTCGCCTTCATGCAGGCGCGCATCGCGCGGGGCGGCCTTGCCGTTGAGCTTGATGCGCTTGAGGCGGATGAACTTCTGCATCAGCCCTATCGGCAGCGCGGGCAGTTCGCTGGACAGCCAGCGGTCCAGCCGCTTGCCGGTGTCTTTTGGATCGATCGTATATTCGCGCATGGACAGTTTCCTCCGTTCGTGTGGAAAGATTATATCACAAACCGCGGGGAAAACCAAGCCTGCGGAAAAAATCAAAAGCCCGTCGAACGCTGCGACGGGCTGCTAATTTATTCTATGCAATTTTCTATCCTTTCCCTCGGTTGGGAGCAAATCTCATGGTGCCTGCATCCCCGCGTTCAATCCCTGTGTTCTTAGAAGAATGTGAACCCCGGGTTTCCGCCAATGATCCTCTGTCCTTCGGATGGGTGTGGATGGTGTATCTCACTACATACTACATACAAGACGTTCGATTTGTTGGCATTCCCTCGATGAATCGAAAAAACACGGTCGTTCGAAACTGTTCCACTTTGTATGCTCGTCCGAGTTGACGTTTCCGGGATCGATTAGGGGAAGGACTTTGTCTGCACTGCGGAAGGATTCCATGAAATGGATTGATCAGATCTCTGCAATGCGGGCGATGCAGGCGTTGGACTGTTCGGTGGAATCATTGTGGTACAACGGTATCGCCTCCCTTATTGTTATTGCAATCCGTACCTTTGGCGGCCTCTTCTCCGGCTAAGCGAGTCGAATTTTTCTTTTGCCGTCTCCGGTAGCTCTCTTGCTTTTGTGATTGTATTTTAACATGGAAACTGCTGGTTGTCAATAGGAAATTTACAAAAAATCCGAAAAATTTTTCCCGGGATTCGATAGCGGATTTTTTTAACAGTGCTGATTGCGCTTGGTCATAAATGTGTGGTATACTGTAGCCGGAATAATATGAATACAGGAGATCAAGGATATGTCCGAATACAGAAGAAGGAACGGCGGGAAATCCGGAGCTGCGCGCAATGCGTCCGGCGGGACCAGGCGTTCGGCGGGGGCGCAGCGGCAGCAGAATGCACGCCGTCGGGCGCCGGCCTCAAACCGCAGAAACGACAACGAAATCCGCGTGCCGATGTGGCTGGGCATTGCTATCATCGCCGTGACTGTGCTGGTGGTGGTGCTCATCTCCGTGAAGCTGCTCGGCGGGTTTGGAACGGACAGAACGGCTGCTCCTGCAGCTGCGCCTGCGGCGACAGCGACCGTGGAGCCGGCAGCAACGGAAGAGGCGCCGGAGACGCAGGGCGATGCCGCGTTGCCGGATGCGACGGAGGAAGCGCCCTCCGCGGAGGGAGACGCTGAGCCCGGGGCTGCAGACCCGGCCGCGGTGCCTCAGGCGACAGCTTCGACCGGAAGCGGGACTGCGACGGGACTTCGCAGCGCGACCATCCGCATGGCGGGCGATGTGATCATCGACACCGAAATGCTGGACGCCTGCTACGACAAGGCCTCGGGCACCTATAATTTTGATCCCTATTTCTCGCTGATCGGCGATACGCTCAGCAGCGCGGATTACACGATGATCAACATCGAGGCGTCGCTGCGCAAGGGCAAGTACGGCTACTCCGGCTATCCCCAGTTCACCACGCCTCCTGTGATCCTGGACGTGATCAAGAAGTATGGCGTGGATATGGTCACCATGTGCAACAACCACATGCTGGACGCCTACTGCGACGGCCTGGTGGAGTCCGTTGGCCTGGTGGAGGCAGCCGGACTGGACCACATCGGCGGCTTTGTGGACAAGGCGGACAGCGAGTCGCCCGAGATCTATGAGATCAACGGCATCAAGGTGGGCTTCGTGACCTATACCCACAGCACCAACACGATGGAGAGGTACTGCGACGAGCGCGCGGCGTATCTGGTGCACTATTTCAAAAACTCCAGCTGTGCCGCGGACATCGCGAAGGCCCGGGCCGCCGGCGCGGAGGTCGTGGTGGCGGTCACTCACTGGGGCGACGAGTACAAGCGCGCGCCGGAATCCACCACGCGGAAGTATGCGCAGGCGCTGGTGGCGGCGGGCGCGGATGTGATCATCGGCGGTCATCCCCACATGGTGCAGCCGGCGGAGTACATCACCGTCACGAACGCCAACGGCGAGTCGCGCACGGCGCTGTGCCTGTATTCGCTGGGCAACTTCCTGTCGCAGCACCGCATTCAGTACACCGACTCCGGCGTGGTATTCGAGTTCACCATTCAGGAGAACAGCGACGGCACGTTCTCCATCACCGAGCCGGGCTATGTGCCGGTGTACGTCTGGACGTTCAAGAACAGCAACGGCGACGCCGACTATCGCGTTCTGGCCATGGGGGCAAGCCTGGAAAACCGGCCCGAGGGCATGAGCGACGATCAGTACAACCACATGAAGGAGTGCCTGCAGGAGACCTTCGAGGTCATGGGCAGCGACACGGTGATCAAGGCGCTGAAGAGCTGAACGATGAGTGCAAAGGGATCGGATTTCATATGAAATCCGATCCCTTTGATTGTTTAGAGCTTCAGGTCGTAGGCGACGCGGATGGGATCACCGGCGACGTCGGGATAGGTCACGAGGCCGCACTCCTGAAAGCCGCTCTTTTCCAGAAAGCGGCGCATCGCGACGTTGCCGCGATGGGTGTCGGCGCGGATGCCGGAGAGGTTCAGCGAACGCGCCAGCGCCACGGCGTTTTTCACGACGTCTCCGGCCAGACCGCTGTGGCGATGCGCGTCGTCCAGGGCCATGCGGTGGATGGTCAGATAGGGCGCGCCGGTGTGCCAGGCGCCGTCGATGGCGTCGTAGATCGGCTCCGGCTCCGGCGTGAGCACGCAGATCGAGGCGATTGCGCCGCCGTCGTCGAATACGTAGGCGCGGCCGACGCGGATGTCCTCCGAGAGAAGCTCGGCGGAGGGATAGCCGTCCTGCCACTGATCGATGCCCAGCGTGGCCATGAAGGCCTGCGCCTGATGCACCAGGTTCATGATGTCCGGAAGATCGCCGGGGAGAGCCCTTCGAAAGATCGGCATGGGATGGCCCTCCTTTAACCCAGATAGGCGCACAGCAGCCGGAAGGTGTTTTCCACGCCGTCGCGATGGCTGCGCTCGTAGCCGTGGGAGGCGTACACGCCTGCGCCGATCAGGCCATGGCGAAGGTCGTGGCCGCCCTGCAGCGTGGCCTCCACGTCAGAGCCGTAGTGGGGATATACGTCCACGGCGTAGTCCACGCCCGCCCTGCGCGCCGCCTCGATCAGGCCGCGCACCACCGGATAGCTGTACGGGCCGCCGCTGTCCTTGGCGCAGATGGAGACCTTCCGCTCGGTGCAGTCCAGCCCCTCGCCCACGCAGCCCATGTCCACGGAGATCGCCTCGGTCACGCCCTCGGGAACGCTGGAGGAGCCGCCGTGGCCGACCTCCTCGTAGACGGTGATGTGGCCCCAGACGCGCCGCGCGGGCGTGATGTGTTCGTCCCTGAGGTACTTTGCATAGCCCAGCAGAATGCCTACGGAGAGCTTGTCGTCCAGGAAACGGCTCTTGATGTAGCCCTTCCCGGTCACGCGGGTGCGGGGATCGAAGCAGACGAAATCGCCGATGCCGATTCCCAGCGCCAGCACATCCGCCTTGGAGGAGACGAACTCGTCCAGCACGACCTCCATCCTGTCCCAGGTGCGCGCGGTGGTGGAGTAGTCGCCGTTGACGTGCACGGAGGCGTCCGTCAGCTGCAGCGTGCCCTCGTAGCTTCCGTCAAATTTGGTGACGATGCGCACATTTTCCGCCTCGGCGTTGTTGGCGTTCATGCCGCCGATGTTGGTCAGGTGCAGGCGTCCGTTGGACTTGATCTCGGCCACCATGCCGCCCAGCGTGTCCAGATGGGTCTCCAGTAGCACGCCGTTCCCGGCGTCCGCGCCGCCCAGATCCACCAGCACGCCGCCCTTGCGGGTCTTCACCGGCGAATAGCCCAGCGCGCGCAGCTCGGTGAGGACGAAGTCCACGGCGTCGTCGGTGTAGCCCGACGGGCTGTCGATCGCCAGAAGTTTGCAGGTTTCCTGCACAATGAAATCGGTGTAGCTCATGGGAAAGTACCTCCGTTGGGAAATGGGATTCCGCCCGAAAGATTCCGGACGAGGAAAGGGGGCCTTCGGAAGAAGACCCCCTCTTCTGTTTTGGTGAAAGGAGCGGATCAGCGCTCTGTTCCCAGGAAGAACAGCGCCAGCGTGCCGGGGCCGGAGTGCGCGCCGATCACGGGGCCGACATAGTTGATCGTGATGTCCTTTACGCCGAAGCGGTCGCGAACCAGGCCGGCCAGATAGTTGGCATCGTCCTCGCAATCGCCGTGGGAGATGAACACGTGCTGACCGGCGGGATCGATGGCGCGCTTTTCCATCTCGGCAACCAGCGCGCGGATGGACGCCTTGCGGCCGCGGGCGGTATCGGTCTTGATCAGATGGCCCTCGTCGTCGACGTGCATCACGGGCTTGATGCTGAGCATGGAGCCCACGATGGCGGTGGTGGCGCTGACGCGGCCGCCGCGCTTCAGGAACATCAGGTCGTTGACGGTGAACCAGTGACACAGGTGGAGCTTGTTGGCTTCAGCGTAATCGCGAACCTCCTCAATGGACTTGCCGGCCTGCTTCTGCTTCCAGCAGTGGTACACCAGCAGACCCTGGCCCAGCGAGGCGCACAGCGTGTCCACGGCGTAGATCCTGCGATCCGGATACTTTTCGCTCAGCTCCGCGGCGGCCAGCGCGCCGGCGTTGAAGGTGCCGCTCAGGCCCGAGGAAAAGCCCAGATAGAGCACGTCGCGGCCTGCGGCCACCAGCGGCTCCATGAACTCGAGGAAGCGCGCCTGATTGACGGCGGAGGTCTTGACATTCTTGGCCGTCTGCAGGCGCTCATAGAAGTCGTGGAAGCCGATCTCGCGGCCGTCGAGGTAGTTGTTGAAGGCGTTGTCATCGACGTAGACAGTCAGGGGAAGGACTTCAAGCTGCATCTCTTCGGCCATGGCGGCGGGAAGATCGCAGGAAGAATCGGTCAGAATTACGTAATCACTCATGGCAGGAACCTCCTTCGCACCGGGTTAACGGTGTTAACTTGCTGCTATTATAACACATCGTTGCCGGGCTGTCGAGGGCATCCGCCGTTCTCATAGGCGAAAAGTTGGCTGTCGATCATGCGGTAGAGCACTTCGACGGCGGCGGCGTTCAGCCGCATGTCGTCGTGCTGGTTCATCATGGCGGCGCCGTAGAGCACGGCGCGAATGGCGCAGACGCTGGCATAGACCTCCTGATCGGTCATGCGGTGCTCGGCGGCGAACTGCGAGATGAGCTTTTTGGTCAGCGAGGACTGATCGAACAGGTGGTTCAGGTGCCATTTTCCGGTGGCCTCGTCGCGCTGGGTGATGAGGGCGCAGAAGTGGGGCGTATCGCACAGGAACTGGAGATACTCCCTGCAGATGACCCGAAGCTGCGCGCCGGCATTTCCCTCCAGCGACCGCACCGCATCGGCCTGCCGGGCAAACCAGTCGCGGTTGAGCGCGTCCGCCACGGCTTCGAGCAGCGCCTGCCGGTCCTTGAAGTGCTTGTAGGGCGCGGCGCAGGACACGCCGCAGGCCTGGGCGACGCGCCGAAGGGAGAAGGCCTGAATGCCGTTCTGCTCCAGCTCGCGGATGGCCGCGTCGATCAAACGATTGCGCACCGCGCTGCTTCCTTCCATGGCCGTCACTTCCTCTCATTGGCGTTCATTATATCATGTTTCCGCAGCTGCGGCAAGGGATTACGAAACGCAAATGCCCCGCCGCAGAGGCGGCGGGGCGGGAAAACGGGATCAGGTAAGCTCCTTCATGCCGGTATAGAGCTCGTAGTAGCGGCCCTTCATGGCCAGCAGGTCGTCGTGATCGCCGCGCTCGATGATCTCGCCGTTCTCCAGCACCATGATGGCGTTGGCGTTGCGGACGGTGGAGAGGCGGTGGGCGATGACGAACGTGGTGCGGTCCTCCATCAGGCGGTCCATGCCCTTTTCGATCAGGCGCTCGGTGCGGGTGTCGACGGAGCTGGTGGCCTCGTCCAGCACCAGGATGGGCGCCTTGCTCAGCGCGGCGCGGGCGATGTTCAGAAGCTGGCGCTGGCCCTGGGAGAGGTTCGCGCCGTCGCCCTCGATCACGGTGTTGTAGCCGTCGGACAGTCGCTTGATGAAGCTGTGGGCGCTGGCGGTCTTGGCGGCGGCGATGACCTCCTCGTCGGTGGCGTCCAGCCGGCCGTAACGGATGTTCTCCATGATCGTGCCGCTGAACAGATGGGTGTCCTGCAGCACCATGGCGATGTTCCTGCGCAGCAAATCCCGCTTCAGATCGTGGATGTCGATGCCGTCGATGGTGATTGTTCCGGAGTCGATGTCGTAGAACCGGTTCAGCAGGTTGGTGATGGTGGTCTTGCCCGCGCCGGTGGAGCCGACGAAGGCGATCTTCTGGCCGGGCTTGGCGTAGAGGGAGATGTGCTTGAGGATGGTCTTGCCGGGCACATAGCCGAAGGTCACGTCGTCGAGCACCACGTGGCCCTCCAGCTTCTCGGGCGCCTTGGCGTCGGGGGCGTCGGGCGATTCGGGATCGAGGTCCATGATGCGGAACACGCGCTCCGCACCGGCCAGGGCGGAGAAGATGGTACTCATCTGCTGGGACAGGTCGTTGATCGGGCGGGAGAACTGGCGGGAGTAGTTGACGAACACGGCCAGGCCGCCCACGTCGAACCGGCCCAGCGCGCACAGCACGCCGCCGATGCCCGCGGTCAGGGAGTAGCTGATCTGGCTGGTGTTGCCCATGATCGGGCCCATGATGCCGCCGAAGAACTGCGCCATCATCTGCTTGCCGCGCAGGTCGTCGTTCAGTCTGCCGAACTCCTCCTCGCAGACCTGTTCGTGGCAGAAGACCTTGACGACCTTCTGGCCGGAGACGTTTTCCTCGATGTAGCCGTTGACCGCGCCGAGGGCCGCCTGCTGGGCGGAGTAGTACTTGCGGCTGCGCTTCATGATCAGCGCGCCGCCCTTGGCGAAGACCGGGATGAACACCACGGTGATCAGCGTCAGCCAGATGTTGGTGTACAGCATCAGGCACACGGTCATCACCAGCGTGATGACGCCGGAGATCAGGGATGTAATGGAGGAGTCGAGCATGGTGCCGATGTTGTCCACGTCGTTGGTGAACCGGCTCATGATTTCGCCATTGCTCTCGTTGTCGAAGAAGCGCACGGGCAGGGCCTGGAGCTTGTTGAACAGATCATTGCGGATCTTCTCGATGGAGCTCTGGGAGACGACGATCATCAGCCTGTGCTGGAAGTAGGTGCCCAGCACGCTAATCAGATAGACGCCGGCCAGCACGCCGGCCATCATCAGCAGATAGGCCACGCGGTCGGCGGCGGAGGTGGAGCCGTCGGCGATGACATTGACGATGGGGCGCAGCAGATAGGAGCCCGCCAGGGATGCGCCGGTGCTCAGCAGCATGCACAGCAGCGCGCCGATCATGCGCTTCCAATAGATGGCGACGTAGGAGAGAATGCGCAGCACGGTGCGCTTTGCGTCCTGGGGCTTGCCCATGGCGGGCGCGCCCTTCGGACCGTGTCCCGGGCCGTGCTTCGGGCCGGGCATGGGCGCTTTCGCGGATTCGGTCTTGCTGCCGATGCCGCCGTAGCGCTTGGCGAGGTTTTCAAGGCTTCTTCCGGCCATCATGCTCCCTCCTTTCGATCCATCTGGGAGTAGTAGATTTCCTGATATTCCTGGTTGGAGGCCAGCAGCTCGTCGTGCGTGCCGACGCCGGTGATGTGGCCGTCGTCGAGAACGATGATCTTGTCCGCGTCCATCACGGAGGTGATGCGCTGCGCGATGACGATCTTGGTGGAATCCTTCAGCTCATTGTGGAAGGCGGCGCGGATGCGGGCCTCGGTGGCGGTGTCGACCGCGCTGGTGGAGTCGTCCAGAATCAGGATCTTCGGCTTCTTCAGAAGCGCGCGGGCGATGCACAGGCGCTGCTTCTGGCCGCCGGAGACATTGGTGCCGCCCTGATCCAGCTCGGTGCCGTAGCCGTCGGCGAAGTTCTGAATGAAGGGATCGGCCTGGGCGGCCTTTGCCGCGTCGATCACCTGCTCTATGGGCGCGTTTTCATCGCCCCAGCGCAGGTTTTCCTCGATGGAGCCGGAGAACAGCACGTTCTTCTGCAGCACCATGCCCACGCCGTTGCGCAGCCGGGTCAGATCGTAGTCCCTCACGTTGATGCCGTCCACCAGCACCTCGCCGGCGTCCACGTCGTACAGGCGCGGGATCATGCTCACCAGCGTGGTCTTGCCGCAGCCGGTGGAGCCGATGATGCCCACGGTTTCGCCGGCGCGGATGGACAGATTGATGTTTTCCAGCACCTGCTCGTCGCTGTTCTTGTAATAGCGGAAGCTGACGTTGCGGAATTCCACGTCGCCGCGGGCCACGTCCGCATCTCTGTGGGCGGCGTTTTCGTCGGTCAGGTCGATCTTCTCGTCCAGCACCTCGGAGATGCGGCGGGCGGAAGCCAGCGCGCGGGAGCTGTTCAGGAAGACCATGGTCAGCATCATCAGCGACATCAGAATCTGGTTGACGTAGTTGATGAACGCGGTCAGATCGCCCACGGCCATCGTGCCGCCGATCACCTGATTGCCGCCGAACCAGATGACGGCCAGCACGGTGAAGTTCATCAGCAGCATCATGATGGGCATCATGGCGATCATCACGTTCAGAGCGCTCATGGCCGTGGCCTTCAGATCGCCGTTGGCGTTGGCAAAGCGCTCCTTCTCATAGTCCTCGCGCACGAAGGACTTGATCACACGCACGTTGGTCAGATCCTCCTGGATCTTGTTGTTCAGCTGGTCGACCTTGGACTGCATCCGGGAGAACCGGGGGAAGCCGATGCGGATGACCGTGACCACCACCAGAATCAGCAGCGGGATCGTCACCGCCAGCACGGTGGCCAGGCTGGGATTCATGCGGATGGACATGATCAGCGCGCCGATGAGCATGCCCGGCGAGCGCAGGCACATGCGCATGATCATGTTGATGATGTTCATGATCTGGGTGACGTCGTTGGTCAGGCGGGTGACCAGCGAGCCGGTGGAGAAGTGGTCGATGTTGGCAAAGGAGAACTTCTGAATCTTGGCGTAGACGTCGCGGCGGACATCCGCCGCAAAGTTGACCGACGCCTTCGCGGCGAAGAACGCGCCGCCCACGCCGCCGAACATCATCAGAAGCGCAGTGAGGATCATCAGAAGGCAGGTGATCACAATATAGCGCACGTCATGATTCGCAATGCCCACGTCCACAATTTTTGCATACAGCGCAGGCAGCGCGATTTCGCCGATGACTTCGGTAATCATGCACAGCGGTCCCACGATAAAATAGATCCAGTAGGGCTTTGCATAGTTCAGCCATCTCTTCAAGAGGAAACACTTCCTTTCATTCAGTTACTGGAGGGTTCATTGTTTTCCAGCCGGCGCAGGTTGTCCTGAATGCGGCCGAGCAGGGAGGTGAGCAGATCGATGTCCGCGGCATCCAGCCCTTCAAAGGTGGCCTGATCGATCTGATCGAAGGCGTGGCGGGTCTCAAAGACGGTGTCCAGCCCCTTTTGCGTGATGGAGACGTTGTTGCGCCGCAGATCGTCCTCGTCGCCCGTGCGGGTGATGTAGCCCTCGATGGCCAGCGATTTCAGCGTTCGCGCCACGCAGGCGGGGCTGATATCGAAGCGATCCGCCAGCTCCCGCTGGGAGGGCGCGCCGTCGCAGCGGCTCAGGTGCATCAGCAGCATGCGCTGGCTGCGGTGCAGGCCGGTGTCGCCAAACAGCTTATCGATGTTTCTATGATGAAGGCGCGTCGTGTGGATCAGCAGGTCGATGGCCTGGTGAATCTGCGCGCCGCGCTCGGGTTGTTCAGCCATGGAAAAGCCTCCTGTTCAAATCATTAGCATGTTGATGATTAGCATGTTTCGTATTATAACACGCCTTGTTTGAAGCTTCAAGGTCTTTTTGGATTATGTGTGCGTAAATTCAGGAAACTCAAAATGCATAAAAAAATTCCCCGGAATGAAGTCATTCCGGGGAAAAACAGATCAGGCAGAGGGTTTGCTGTCGCGGATCTCGGCACCGGCGCCGTCGGCTTCCGGCTCCGGCAGCTCCATCGGCTCCGGGTCGGCGCTGATCAGCGTGGGTTTGGCCAGTCCGTTCACCGCGTCCTCGGTGATGATGCACTTGCGCACGCCCTCGAGGGACGGCAGCTCATACATCGTATCGGTCATCACGCCTTCGATGATGGCGCGCAGGCCGCGGGCGCCGCTCTTGCGCTTCAGCGCCAGCTGGGCGATGGCGCTCAGCGCGCCTTCGGTGAACTCCAGCTCCACGTTGTCGAAGCTGAGCAGCTTGGAATACTGGCGCACCAGCGCGTTCTTCGGCTCGGTCAGGATGCGCTTGAGCGCCTCCTCGTCCAGGGAGTTCAGCGTCACCAGCACCGGCAGGCGGCCCACAAACTCGGGGATCAGGCCGAACTTCAGCAGATCCTCCGGGCGCACCTGGGACATGATCTCCTCGTTGGTGCGGTCGGTCTTGCTGTGCATTTCCGCGCCGAAGCCCATGGTCTTCTTGCCGATGCGGTTCTCGACGATCTTTTCGATGCCGTCGAAGGCGCCGCCGCAGATGAACAGGATGTTCGTGGTATCGATCTGGATGAACTCCTGGTGGGGATGCTTGCGGCCGCCCTGGGGCGGAACGGAGGCGATGGTGCCCTCCAGCATCTTCAGCAGCGCCTGCTGCACGCCCTCGCCGCTGACGTCGCGGGTGATGGACGGGTTCTCGCTCTTGCGGGCGATCTTGTCGATCTCGTCGATGTAGATGATGCCGCGCTGGGCCAGCTCGATGTCGTAGTCGGCGTTCTGGATCAGGCGCAGCAGGATGTTCTCCACGTCCTCGCCGACGTAGCCGGCCTCGGTCAGGCTGGTGGCGTCGCCGATGGCGAAGGGCACGTTCAGGATCTTGGCCAGCGTCTGGGCCAGATAGGTCTTGCCGCAGCCGGTGGGGCCGAGCATGACGATGTTGGACTTCTGCAGCTCCACATCGCTCTTCTTGCTGCCCATGAAGCGGATGCGCTTGTAGTGATTGTAGACGGCGACGGCCAGCGCCTTCTTGGCGGCCTCCTGGCCGACGACGTACTGGTCCAGCACTTCCTTGATTTCCTGCGGCTTCTTGATCTCGATCTCGCCGTGGGCGCCGACGCTCTCCACATCGTCGGAGACGATCTCCTGGCAGAGCAGCACGCACTCGTTGCAGATGAAGGCATTGGGGCCGGCGACGATGCGGCGCACCTGGTCCTGGGTCTTTCCGCAGAAGGAGCAGCGGACCTTGTTCATATCATCCCTGTTATTGGCCATTGATTATCTCCTCGGAGCAATGATTTCGTCGATCAGGCCGTAGTCCTTCGCCTGCTCGGCGGTGAGGTAGTGGTCGCGCTCGACGTCCTTTTCGATGGTCTTGAGCGGCTTGCCGGTGTTCTGGGCGAGCAGCTCGTTCATCGTCTTTTTGATGCGCAGAATCTGTTCGGCCTGGATCTGAATGTCCGTGGCCTGGCCCTTTGCGCCGCCGAGGGGCTGATGGATCATGATCTCGGCGTGGGGGAGGGCCTTGCGCTTGCCCTTCGCGCCGGCGGCCAGCAGGAACGCGCCCATGGACGCGGCCAGGCCGACGCACAGCGTGGAGACCTCGCACTTGAGGTAGCGCATCGTGTCATAAATCGCCATGCCGGCGGAAATCGATCCGCCGGGGCTGTTGATGTAGAGCATGATATCGGCGTCGGGGTCCTCCATCTCGAGGAAGAGCATCTGGGCTACGATGCTGTTCGCGACGTCGTCGTCAATTTCTCCGCCCAGAAAGATGATGCGATCCTTCAGCAGGCGGGAGTAGATGTCGTAGGAGCGCTCTCCGCGGTTGGTCTGTTCAACGACATAGGGCACCAGATTCATGGGCACACCTCCTGTTTGTGTAAATGTCCGTTTGAAATAGTATGCGCATGCGGCGTAAAAATATGCCAACATATCAGAAATCCCGCAATCGCGTTCCGTCGCTGCGATTGCGGGGCTTCGCCATATCAATGGATAGGATTACTTCGCGTTCGCCTTCAGGAACTCGACGGTCTTCTGCAGGGAGGCGATCTCGGCGAAATAGGTCTTGTCGCCGTCGGTCAGCATGGCCTTGAACTCATCGAGGCTCTTCTTGTTCTGATCGGCGTACTTGCTGATCTCGGCGTCGATCTCCTCGTCGGTGGCCTGGATACCCTCGGCCTTCATGACGGCCTCGATCACCAGCTGGGTGCGCACGCGCTCCTCGGCGGTGGGCTTGTACATCTCGCGCACCTGCTCACGGGTCTGGCCGGTGTACTTGAAGTAGTCATCCAGCTTCATGCCCTGATACATCATGCGCATCTCCATGTCGCGCAGCATGCTGTCGATCTGATCCTCGATCATGGCGGCGGGGATGTCGATCTCGGCGTTCTCGCTGACCTTCTCGATCACGGCGTTCTCAAAGGCGGCTTCGGCCTTCTCGTTCGCCTGCTTCTCGAGCTTCTCGCGGATCTCGGCCCTGTACTCCTCGACGGTGTTGGCGGTCTCGGAGACGTCCTTCACGAACTCGTCGTCCAGAGCGGGGGTCTGCTTCTCCTGGATGGAGTTGACCTTCACCTTGAACACAACGGGCTTGCCGGCCAGGTTCTCGGCGTGATACTGCTCGGGGAAGGTGACGTTGACTTCAACCTCGGAGCCAACCTCGGCGCCCACCAGCTGATCCTCGAAGCCGGGGATGAAGCTGCCGGAGCCCAGCACCAGATCGTGACCCTGCGCGGTGCCGCCGTCGAACTGCTCGTCGCCCAGGAAGCCGGCGTAGTCGATGTTGACTTGGTCGTCCAGCTTGGCGGGGCGGTCGGTGACCTCCACGAAGCGGGAGGCGCGGTCGCGGGCGCGCTCGATGTCGGCGCTGACGTCGTCGTCGGTGACATCGGCGACTTCCTTTTCAAGGCCGAGGTTCTTGTACTCGCCCAGGGTGACGTCGGGGCGGACGAACACCTCGACGGTGAACTTCAGCTCCTGGCCGCGGCCGATCTGCTGCACGTCCAGCTCAGGGCGGTCCACAACCTGCACGTCGTGCTCCTTCAGAGCCTCCTGATAGATCTCGGGGAAGATGGCGTCCAGAGCGTCCTCATAGAAAACGCTGGCGCCGTAGTAATTTTCAATCACCTTCATCGGGGCCTTGCCCTTGCGGAAGCCGGGGATGCTGATCTTCTTCACCATCTTGCGATAGGCGATCTGAAGACCCTCGTCGAACTTCTCGGCAGGAACGACGAAGCTAAGCTTTACCTTATTGGAAGAGAGCTTCTCAAACGTAGTGGCCATTTAATTCATCCTCCTGAATTACACTTGCATGACTGTCTACAATGCACCATTGCAGTTTAACACAACCGGGTCGATTTTGCAAGGCTGTTACGTAAAATCCACTTTGAGCCCGGCGCACCGGGGGTTAATTTTTGGAGAAGCCGCCGGCCCCGGGGCGGCGGGAGCGTTTGTTAAATCCTCGGTCGCCAGAAAAATGAATTGACATCCGCCCGGGAGTCTGATATAATCACATATGGCTTTGAAAAGCTCTGTGCCATAGACAGCGAGTGCAGCGCATAAGACCTCCGGGTCGCTCGCCGAGGCGCAAAGGTCGGGAAAAACACCCCCTTGCGTCTGCGCAAGGGTTTTTTAATTGCCGTCATTCGGGACGGGAATGTGAGGTGTTGTAATTATGTCCAATAATCTCGAAATGAAGAAGACTGTCGTCGCCGACATCAAGGGCAAGTTTGAGCGCGCGAAGACCGTCGTTCTGGTTGACTACCGCGGCCTGAACGTCGCGGAGGATACCGACCTGCGCAACCAGCTGCGCAAGGCGGGCGTTGAGTATGCGGTTCTGAAGAACACCATGATCAACCTGGCCATCGCCGATATGGGCATTGACGATATCAAGGCTCATCTGGAAGGCCCCACCGCTGTTGCGTTCGGTTACGAGGATATGATCGCCCCCGCGAAGATCCTGAGCGAGTTTGCCAAGAAGAGCAAGAAGCTCACCATCAAGTGCGGCGTGTGCGACGGCGCCTACCTCGACGAGGCCGGCGTTCAGGCTCTGGCAAACCTGCCGAGCAAGGAGACCCTTATCGCAAAGATCATGGGCAGCATGATGAGCTCTGTGTCCAAGTTCGTGTACTGCGTCGAGGCGCTCCGCAAGAAGCAGGCTGGCGAGGAATAATCGCCGGCACCGCGCGCAGGGCTGCCTGACGCGCAGAATCATCATTTGAATGAGAATATCATAGGAGGAAATATCCATGAGCAATGCAGAAATCATCTCCGCGATCGAGAAAATGACCATTCTCGAGCTGGCTGACCTGGTTAAGGAAATGGAAGAGAAGTTCGGCGTGTCCGC
>JBJEUD010000022.1:0-23622 GCA_051883655.1 Candidatus Faecivicinus sp.
AGTTTTCGCAGTCGCACCACACGGCGGGATAGCTCTCGCCCGCCGAGGTGCCCAGGAAGGTGATCCTCATTTTCCCAGCTCCTTTGCGATCACGCCGCCCAGACGCTCCATGCCGGTGCGGATGGTGGGAATGTCGGACATGGAGAAGTTCAGGCGCATGGTGTTCAGATGGCCGCCGTCGGGATAGAAATACGTGCCGGGCACGAAGGCCACGCCGGCCTCCACCGCCGCGTTGAACACCTTTACGCCGTCCACGCCCTCGGGCAGCTGCGCCCATACGAACAGGCCGCCCTGGGGAACGGTGTGGGTCGTGCCCTCGGGGAAGCAGCCGAAGCCCTCCAGCATGGCGTTGAGCTGGTCGCGATAGTCGCCGCAGATGCGCTCCAGATGGCCGGGCATCAGGCCCTTGCGCAGATAGGCGTCCACGATGGCCTGGGTCAGCAGCGGCGAATGCACGTCCGCGGACTGCTTGCCGATGACCATCTTGCGCAGCAGCTGGGGGTTGTTCACCGCCGCCGCGCCCAGGCGCAGGCCGGGGGCGATGTACTTCGAAAAGCTGGACATGTACACCACCCAGCCCTCCTCGTCGAAGCTCTGGATGGACGGGAGCGCCTCGCCGGAATAGCGCAGGTCGCGGTAGGGATCGTCCTCGGCGATCACCACGCCGTACTTCTCCGCCAGCGCCGCCAGCGCCTTTCTGCGCTCCAGGCTCAGCGTGATGCCGGTGGGATTCTGGAACGTGGGAATGACGTACATCATCTTCGGATGGTGCTTTTTGATCAGCTCCTCCGCCGCCTCGACGATCACGCCCTCCTCGTCGGTGGGCATGGCGATCAGGCGCGCGTTGTACTCGTGCATGGCCTGAATCGCGCCCAGGAACGTGGGGCTTTCGCACAGGATCACGTCGCCGGGATTGATCAGCGCCTTCAAAAGCAGATCGAACGCCTGCGAACCGCCCTGCACCGGCAGCAGCGTCTCCGCCGTGCAGTTCACCGACGCGGTGTTCAGAAACGCCGCCGCGCTCTCGCGGAACGGCGCAAAGCCGTCCGTCGCGCCGTACTGCAGCAGCGACGTGCCGTACTTTGCCAGCACCTCCGTCGAAATTTCGGAGATGACGTCCGGCTCCAGCGCGCTGTTCGACGGGTTGCCGCCCGCAAACGAGATCATGCCCGGCTTGCCCAGCAGCTTGAAAATCTCGCGGATCGCGCTGCCCGTGATTCCCCGCATGTGCGTCGCAAACATTTCCTCTGTAAACTTCATGATTCACACTCCCCCTGTATAAAAAAGAGCCTTCCCAAACGGGAAGGCGACCATTGGACGCTGTACCACTTCCATTCGCCGTGCAGGCACGGCCTCATCACGCGCGCTCACGGGCGCACCCGGGTCGGGCTACTCCGTTCCCCCGACCGGCTCCGGGCTGTAATTCGCGCGGCGGCCTTCCGTTCCCTCGCACCAACCGGGAACTCTCTGACTCCGGCGCTGCCGCCTACTCTTCCCCTCATCGCCATTTTCTCAATCATACCACAACCCCCGCGCCGTGTCAAGCAAACTGTTTGCCTTCCTTTCGCGCCCAAACCGCCCGGCCCTTCGCGTTCATCGCCGGGGCGCGCAGGGCGGCGGGATGCAGATCCTTTCCTATTTATTTCCCGGCGCGCAAAACGCCCAGCCTGTATTGACAAGTATAAAAATACATGCTATACTTCGATTTGAGCAAACAACGACGTTTTGCAGGGCTATTTTTTGGCGCAATGTCGTTGTTTTTGCGTTTGAATGAAGAAGCGTTTCGCTCCCGCGCCGGTTGAAACGGGTCGGGGCAGGTGCATCCCCTTCCGAAACCGCCGCGGCAGGTGCATAAAAATCACAGGCGACTCACGACAGGAGGAGCTATGGCCATCTTTGAAATCCGCCCCGTGGGCGACCGGGCGCTGACGGTGGAATTCGGCGCAGTCATCGACGAGGAAATCAACCGCAGGGTGCACGCCCTTGCCGCATGGATCACCTCGCGCCGCATGCCGGGGATCACGGAGCTGGTTCCCACCTACCGCTCCCTGCTGGTCTGCTACGACCCCGACGTCCTCTCCTACCGCCGCCTGAAGCGGCGTCTGGAGCGCTTTGATCCGAACTGCGTCTGTGACGGCGCGGAAAAGCGGCGCATCCTGGAGGTGCCCTGCTGCTATGGCGGCGAATTCGGCCCCGATCTCGGCGACATGGAGGCCCTGACCGGCCTGTCCGCGGAGGAGATCGTCCGCGTTCACAGCGGCGTGGACTATCGCATCTACATGCTCGGCTTTCTGCCCGGCTTCGTCTATCTGGGCGGGCTGGACAAGCGCATCGAGGCGCCGCGCCTCTCAAGCCCGCGCAAGGCCATTCCGGCGGGATCGGTGGGCATCGGCGGCAACCAGACCGGCGTGTATCCGATGGCCTCGCCCGGCGGGTGGCGGCTCATCGGCAGGACGCCGGTTCCCTTCTATGATCCCGCATCGGCGCAGCCGATTCTGTGCAAGGCGGGCGAATTCATCCGGTTCGTGCCGGTTTCGCCCGAAGAATACGCGAAGATCAGCCGCAGCGTTGCCGACGGCAGCTATCGGCCGAAGTTCATCGAAGCGGAAGGAGGCCATGGCGGATGTCGCTGACCATTCTCTCTCCCGGACCGCTGACCACCGTGCAGGACGCGGGGCGGTTCGGATACATGTGCTCGGGCATCGGGCGGTCCGGCGTGATGGACGCGGCGGCCTACCGCGCAGCCAACGATCTGGTGGGCAACCGGCACGGCGAGGCGGTGCTGGAATCCACGCTGCTGGGGCCGACCCTGCGCTTCGACCGGCCCTGCGCCATCGCCCTGACCGGCGCGGACATGGACGCCCGGCTGGACGATCAGCCCGCCGCGCGGTATGCCTGCATCTCCGTTCGGGCGGGACAGGTGCTGTCGATGAAGTTCGCCGCCTCCGGCGTGCGGGGATATCTCGCCGTACGGGGCGGCATCAACGTGCCGCCGGTCCTGGGAAGCCGCTCCACCAACCTGAAATGCCGCATCGGCGGCTGGCAGGGGCGCTGCCTCGCCGCAGGGGACGTGCTGCCCATCGGCCCGGACGATGGATGCCGGAAGGCCGCGGTCAAGCCGCTGCCCGCGCCCGAATATCCATCCGAAATCGCGGTTCGCGCAGTGCCCGGCCCCCAGGCGGAGATGTTCACCGAGGCGGGCCGCGCCGCCTTTTTCTCCCAGATCTACACCGTTTCGCCGGACAGCGACCGGATGGGCATCCGCCTGTCGGGCCCGGCCATCGCCTCCGTGGGGGGGACGGACATCGTGTCCGACGGCATCGTATTCGGCTCCATTCAGGTTTCCGGCAACGGACTGCCGATCATTCTGATGGCGGACCATCAGACCACCGGCGGCTACGCCAAGATCGCCACCGTCGTCTCCGGCGACCTGCCGTTACTCGCCCAGGCCCGGCCGGGCACGGCGGTCCGGTTTGTGCAGGTCGATGTTGAAGCCGCGCAGGCCGCCGGGCGGGCAAACCCTTTGCACAAATGGAAGGAGGTCCTTCTTCATGGATTACACCGTTAGCAGCCCTGCCCAGGTGCGGCAGCTGATTCGCCAGGGGCAGATTCAGGGGCCCACCGCCGGCCTGTGCGCCGGCTACGCGCAGGCCAATCTGGTGGTGCTGCCCCAGTCGCTGGCCTATGACTTTCTGCTCTTCGCCCAGCGCAACCCGCGCGCCTGTCCGCTGCTGGAGGTCAGCGACACCGGCTCTCGCCTGCTTCGGGAAATCGCACCGGGCGCGGACATCGCCACGGACATTCCCAAGTACCGCGTCTACGAGCACGGCGTGCTGACCGGCGAGTACACGGACGTGTCCCGGTTCTGGCGGGACGACCTGGTGAGCTTCCTGATCGGCTGCAGCTTTTCCTTTGAGGCGGATCTGCTGGAGGCCGGCGTGCCCGTGCGGCACATCGAGGAGGGCTGCAACGTGCCCATGTATGTCACCAGCATTCCCTGCGCGCCGGCAGGCGTGTTCCACGGAAACATGGTGGTCAGCATGCGCCCCATGCCGGTCAGCGAGGCGATTCGCAGCACCCTGATCACCGGCGGCATGCCCAGGGTGCACGGCGCGCCCGTGCACATCGGCGACCCGGCGCTCATCGGCATCCGGGACATCAGCAAGCCCGACTTCGGCGACGCCGTGACCATCGCGCCCGGCGAGGTTCCGGTGTTCTGGCCCTGCGGCGTGACGCCCCAGGCGGCGCTGATGCAGTCGAAGCCGGCCTTTGCCATCACGCATGCCCCCGGACATATGTTGATTACGGATGTGAAAAACATCAGCCTGAAGTACTGACGGGAGGAATTTTCATGCTCAAGATTGACCTGAACTGCGACCTCGGCGAGAGCTTCGGCAATTATACCTGCGGAATGGACGACGAGGTGCTGCCCCACATCTCCTCGGCCAACGTCGCCTGCGGCTTTCACGCCTCCGATCCCATGGTCATGGCCGCCACCGTGGCCAAGGCGGCGAAGAACGGCGTCGCCGTGGGCGCGCACCCGGGCTTTCCGGACCTGGTGGGCTTCGGCCGCAGAAACATGAGCGTCTCCCCCGCCGAGGCCAAGGCCATGGTGCAGTACCAGATCGGCGCGCTCCAGGCCTTCTGCAGGGCGCGCGGCGTGGCAATGCAGCACGTCAAGCCCCACGGCGCGCTGTACAACATGGCCGGCCGGGACGCATCCCTGGCGAGGGCCATCTGCGAGGGCATCCGGGAGGTCGACCCCGGGCTGATTCTGCTGGGACTTTCCGGCAGCGAGCTGATCCGCGCCGCCGACGCAGCGGGCCTGCGGTACGCCTGCGAGGTCTTCGCCGACCGCGCCTATGAGGACGACGGCTCCCTGGTGGCGCGCAGCAAGCCCGGCGCCATGATCGCCGACGAGGAGGAGGCCATCCGCCGGGTCATCGGCATGGTGGTGGACGGACAGGTCACGACGATCACCGGAAAGTCCATCCCCGTTCGCGCCGACTCCGTGTGCCTGCACGGGGACAGCCCCAGGGCGCTGGATTTCGCCCGGCGGATCAGCGGCGCGCTGCAGGCCCGCGGCATCGCCATCGTTCCAATGGCCAACGTGATCTCCTGACCCCCGGAGGAGGTTCCCATGGAAAGCATCGAAGACATCATCCTTCGCCATTCACGGCGCGGCATGGACTGCCTGCGCCCCCTGCTTCCCTCGGATTTCTGCCACGCCGCGGCCCGCGCGGCCCTCTCCTGCCCCAAGGGCAACGTGCTGCTGGCCACCGGCTTCTACGTCAAGGGCTTCGCCGAGACGGACGGCCCTGCGGGCATCTGGGTGATCGCCCGGGCGCTGCGCACGCTGGGCTACAACCCCATCGTCGTCACGGACACCTTCTGCCGGGGCTACTTCGAGCCGGAAGGGCTGTCCGTCATCTACCTCCCCTTCGACGCCGATGAATCCCTCTGCGGCGCGCTGCTGGAGCAATACCGACCCGTGCTGCTCTTCTCGCTGGAGCGCTGCGGCATCAACGCCGTGAACGACTACATGAACATGGCCGGCGTCAGCATCCGGTCCCACACCGCGCCGGTGGACAAGCTGTTCTCCCGCGCGCTGGGGAGCATTCCCACCATCGGCGTGGGCGATGGCGGCAACGAGATCGGCATGGGCAAGCTGTCCGCAGCCATTTCCGCCAGGCTCGACCTGATTCCCTGCCGGGTGGAGACGGATCAGCTCATCATCGCCACGGTGTCGAACTGGGGCGGATACGGCTTTGTCTCCTGTCTGGCGCAGATGACCGGAATGGATCTGCTGCCGACCTTCGACGAGATCCGCGCCTTCATCCAGCGCACCGTGGATCTGGGCTGCGTGGACGGCGTGATGGGCAGGCGCCAGGTCTCCGAAGACGGCTACGACCTCTCCGTGACCCATGAAATCGTGGATGCGCTGTGCGCGGCGCAGCACGATCGCTGAATCCGGCCGCGGCCCTCTGCCATTCACAGGAATATTTCTCAAAACCCAGCTGCGAAGGAAAGCTGCGGCTGAGCCCGGCCGCGGCTCATCTTCCGCCATCTGCCGGAGGACGAGCTGCGCAGGTGATCGCCCGCCCCTTCCGGCACAGAGCAGAGCCCCGTCTCCAGTAAGGAGACGGGGCTCTGTCTGCGTTGAACGCTTCATCGTGAAAAATCCTTTCACGGCCTGCCGCTGCTTAACAGGCGCAGCGCCGGGGTTTGGATCGCATCCAATGCAGAATGCGCCTATTCCGGGTTTCTGATCTCCAGCCTGGGCAGCCGCGCATAGCATTTGCGCACCGCGGCGGAACACAGCGCCGTCAGCGCCAGGCCCAGCAGCACCAGCAGGTCCATGGGCCCGGTGAACGCGCGGACGCAGGCGATGATCCCGGCCAGAAGGGCGACGATTGTCAGCAGGATGTGGTAAAACGCGCCCCACAGGATCATGCGGTGGACGCCTTCGAACTCCGTGCGGCTCAGCGCGGGTCTGGACAGCAGAAGCCGGACGACGCCGATGGCCTCCGCCATCAGCGCAACCAGCGCCGCGGTGGCCGCAAAGCCGACCCAGTTGTCCCGGGTCACTCCTGTGCGGCACACGCCGCAGAGCACCGAGAGCCCTGCGTTCGCCGCAGTCAGCAGCAGGCATGCGCGGCCCGTCCGCCGCAGCTCCTGTTGGGACACATCCCAGCCGTGCCAGCTCGTGTCGGGATCGAATTTCAGCATCGCGCTCTCCTCCCCTTCCAAAGGAATGCGCCGCGCGACGGCGCGGGGCGCATGAATCACTTACAGACGATAGAGCCGCTCGGCGTTGCCGTGGAGGATGAGCTCCTTGTCGGCGTCGCTGATGTCCAGGCTGCGGACGAAGTCGGCGCCCTCCAGCAGCCACGCCGGGCGCACCGGATAGGACGAGCCGAACACGATGTGGTCCGCGCCCAGGGTCTTCACGGCGCACTCCAGCTGCGCCCTGCCCCAGGGCTGCGCGTGGCTCATCTCAAAGAACACGTTGTTTTTCAGCTGCTCCACCACGAGCTCGTTGTCGTCCTTGAAGCGGCTGACCGCCTCGGCCTGCCTGGGCCGCTTCGGGAACCACAGGCTGGTGAAGGCGAAGAAGCCGCCGCCGAGCATGGAGTGCACCAGCTTCACGTTGGGATACTTCGTGAAGAAGCCGCTGAACAGCTCGCGGCCGATGGCCGTGCACTGGTCGATGCAGCGGCCGTAGCTGCGGCGCAGGTTGGTGTAGTCAATCAGGCTGTCGTACTGCACCGGCACGGGCGTATGATGCACATAGCAGGTCACTCCGCGCTCGTTCAGATAGGCGAAGAACGGCGCAAACGCCTCGTCGTCCAGATAGAGGCTGCCGTAGTGCGCGGAGAGCTGCAGGCCGGTCATGCCCAGCTCGTCCAGACAGCGGTCGATCTCCCGGAACACCGCCGGCGTGCCCTGCGCGGGCACCACGCCCAGCGCCGCCATGCGGCCGCCGCTGGCCTTCGCATGGCGGGCCATGCCGTCGTTGAACCGCCGGCACATGTTCAGGCTCATCCATTCCTGCTGGCAGGACAGCTTCAGCACGGCGCGGTCCACGCCGGCCCTGTCCATGTCGGCCAGCTGCTTTTCCAGCACGTAGTCCCCCTGGACATAGTTCAGATTTTCGCTTCCCCGCGGCTTTTCAATCACGAACTGCTTTACGCCCGTGTCGGGATTTTCCTTCAGAGACCCTTTGATACCGTATTCCACGGGGATTTCCGCCAGGAACTGCTCCGCCAGATCGGCGTCGGTGAACAGCTCCTCCGGAAACCAGTATAGATTGGCGTCAATGACCCGGCTGTTCATGCTGGGATCGCCTCCTCATCAAATCTTCATTTTTCGCGAGTCTTCCGGATATCGTAGATGATCGCCTCCGGCGGCTCACCGAATCTGCGCTTCCACGCGCTGTCGTCGTGCCACTCCTTGGGGCCGTCGCCGGGGTGCGGCAGGCGGCGCTTCCATATGGTGCGCCCCTCGCCGTCGGTCTGCTGCCAGCTGTTGAAGGGCGGATTGGAATGCGGGATTCCCTCCGCGCCGCCCAGCACGGCCCGGCAGTTGTCCAGCTGCTTCTGAACGATGTCCGGATCGACCGCGCCGCCGCCGCCATAGATGACGTCGTATTCGCCGCGATGGGACGCCAGCTTCTCCAGCAGGCGGGCCCAGTTTTCCACGGTGGTGTTGATGGGCTTGCCGAAGGGCATGCCCAGCTCGTCGCCGCTGAACAGAATGCGCTGCGCCCGGTCGAGCAGGGCGATGGAGCCCACCGCGTGATCGGGAATCTTGAGCACGAGCAGATCGCGGCCCTGCAGCGGAATCGTCTCGCCGTCCTCCACGATCTGAACCGTGTAGTTCCGGGGGAAATCGATGCCCTCGAAGCTCGGGAACGGGATCGTCGCCAGCGTCACGGATTCCTCCGCCATGTACGCCAGATCGAAATAGGCGTCCAGGGCCGTGTGGTCGAAGTGGTGGTGCGTATTGACGATGCGCGCGACCGGATGGCCAACCAGCGATTCGCAATACGCGCGGATGTTGCCGGCGCCATAGCCGGAATCAATCAGCAGCGCGTCGCCGTTGGCGCCCTTCAGCAGATATGAAAAATCGCCGTCCGAGAGGATTTTCCATGTTCCAGGCGCGATCTGTTCCGACCTGAAATAGGGCTCGCTCATCGGCACGCGAACGCCATTTTCATCCTCCAGCAGGATGCTGCTCTTGCAGGAGAAATCAATCAGTACGTCTTTCATAGCGATGTCCTTTCGTCGTGAGAATGGAAGGTCCCGTTCCGGCGGAGGCCGCGCCCCCGCCGGAAATTTTCCTTACAGAAGGTCCCTGTTCAGCTCGCGGGCGCGGCAGCAGGAGATGAAGTGGTTCGGCAGGATCTCCTCCAGCTGCTGGGGCTGCTTGCACGCCTCGCAGGCGTAGGGGCATCGGGGCGCGAAGCGGCAGCCCGGCTTGGGATCGATCGGCGAGGTGACCTCGCCCTGCAGCTTGATGCGCGGATGGGGATGGTCGATGTCCGTGGACGGGATGGCCGACAGCAGCGCCTTGGTGTACGGATGCAGCGGGCGGATGAACATCTCCTTGGAGGGAGAGGTCTCCACCAGCTGGCCCAGGTACATGACACAGATGTCGTCGGAGATATGGCGCACAACGGACAGGTCGTGGGTGACGAACATGTAGGTCAGGCCGTGCTCCTGCTGAAGATCCTGCAGCAGATTGAGCACCTGCGCCTGAATGGAGACGTCCAGCGCGGACACCGGCTCGTCGCAGACGATGAACTTCGGGTCCAGGGCCAGCGCGCGGGCGATGCCGACGCGCTGCCGGCGGCCGCCGTCCAGCTCATGGGGATAGGCGTGGCGCAGGCGCTTGTCGATGCCGACCATGTCCATCAGGTGCTCGGTCACTTCCTGCACCTCGGCGCGGGATTTGTAGCACCTGGAAATCTGAATGGGCTCGCGCACGGTCTCCTCGACGGTCTGGCGGGGGTTCAGCGAGGAATAGGGATCCTGAAAGACGATCTGCATCTCCTCGTTGACCTTGCGCAGGCCCTTCCGGTCCACGCGGGTGATGTCCTTGCCCTCGAACAGAATCTGGCCGTCCGTGGCCTCCAGCAGGTGGATCAGCGTGCGTCCCAGCGTCGACTTGCCGCAGCCGGACTCTCCGACCACGCCCATCGTCCTGCCCTTTTCAATTCTGAAGGAGACGTCGTCGACGGCGTGCAGCTTTCCGCGCGGCGTGTTGAAATACTTTTTCAGGTGGACCGCTTCAATCAAAGGCGTCGCCATCGGTCAGCCCTCCTTTTTTTCCACAGTCTTGCCGAGGTTGCAGCAGCGGCACAGGTGGCCGTTGCCCAGGTCCTCCAGCTGTACGTGCGCGCCCCGGCAGGCCTCGGTGGCACAGGGGCAGCGCGGGTTGAACGAGCATCCCTGGGGCAGGTCCGACGGATCCGGCGGCAGGCCCTCGATGGGCGAGAGCCGCTCGGCGTCCCCCTCCAGGTCGGGCAGCGATCCGAACAGGCCGCAGGTATAGGGATGGGTCGGGCGATGGAAGATCTGCTCCCTGGTGCCGTATTCCACCACCTCGCCGGCATACACGACGGCGACGGTGTCGCACACCTGCGCCACGACGCCCAGGTCGTGGGTGATCATGATCATGGAGGTGCCGTACTTCCTGCGCAGGTCGTCGATCATCTCCAGCACCTGTCCCTGAACGGTCACGTCCAGCGCGGTGGTGGGCTCGTCGGCCAGCAGCAGCTCCGGGTTGCAGGCCAGCGCCATGGCGATGACCACGCGCTGCTTCATGCCGCCGGAGAACTGATGGGGATATTCGCGGTAGCGGCTTCCGGGAATGCCGACCATTTCCAGCATCTCCCGGGCCTTCTCCTCCGCCTGCGGGCGCGAGCACTTCTCGTGCAGCGCGATGACCTCGGCAATCTGCGAGCCCACGCGCATGATCGGGTTGAGCGCGGTCATGGGGTCCTGGAAGATCATGGAGATGCTCTTGCCGCGGATGCTGCGCATGTCCGCCTCGGACGCCTTCATCAGGTCCTTGCCCTGATAATAGATCTCTCCGCCGCGAATCCTGGCCGGCGGGTCGGGCAGGATTCGCAGGATGGACTTGGCAATGGTGGTCTTGCCGGCGCCGGTTTCGCCCACCAGGCCGATGGTCTTGCCCTTCTCCAGGTCAAAGGAGATTCCGTTGACGGCGTGGATGATCTGCCCGTCGGAGGTGTATTCCACAACGAGGTCTTTTACGGAAAGCAGGAGATTGTTGTTTGCCATTTTCCGCGCCTCCTTAATTCTTCAGCTTGGGATCCATCGCATCGCGCAGGCCGTCGCCGAGCATGTTGAACGCCAGCACGACGATCATGATGCACAGGCCGGGGAACAGGCAGACGTGAGGATACTTGGTGATGACGCTCTTGCCCGCGGACAGCATGGCGCCCCACTCGGGCGTCGGGGGCTGCACGCCCAGGCCGATGTAGCTCAGCGAAGCCGCCTGCATGATGGTGTTGCCCACGCCCATGGTGAAGGAAACGATGACGGGCGAGATGGAGTTCGGCAGAATGTGCACCAGGATCGTGCGCAGCTTGGAGCAGTTCATCTTCTCCGCCGCCTCGATGTACTCCTGGTTGCGGATGGACATGATCGAGCCGCGCAGCAGGCGCACCGTCATGGGAATGCCGCCGATGGAAAGCGCCAGAATGGTGTTGCCGAAGCCGGTGCCCAGCGCGGCCGCGATGGCGATGGCCAGCAGCATGCCGGGTATGGCCTGAATGATGTCCAGCAGGCGCATGACCACGTTGTCCACCTTGCCGCCGAAGTAGCCGACGACGGCGCCGATGGCGATGCCGATGGCCGTGGAGACGCAGGTGGCGATGATGCCCAGGCTCAGCGACGCCCGCGCGCCGTACAGCAGGCGGCTGAAGATGTCGCGGCCCAGATCATCGCAGCCGAACCAGTGCTCCGCGCTGGGCGTGGCGTACATATTGGCAAAGTCCATCAGATCGTAGGCATAGGGCAAGATCAGCGGGGAGATGATGGCGAGGACGATCAGCGCAAGGATGATGAACAGGCCGGCCATGGCCATCCTGTTCTTCTTCATGCGGTGCATCACCTGCATCAGCTGGCCCTGTTTGCGCTTGCGGACGCCGTCCTCACCGCGCCTCTTTGCATTTGCGCTCATGTCACCTGCCCCCTTTCTTCTTGCTGCCGCCTTCATAGCGGGCCTTGATGCGCGGGTCGACAAAGGCGTACACGATGTCCACCAGCAGCATGATCAGGCTGAAGATGATGCCCAGCAGCAGCACGCCGCCCATGACGATGGGATAGTCGCGGCTGGAGATGGCGGTGGTCATGTAGCTGCCAATGCCGGGAATGGAGAACACGTTCTCGATGACCACCGTGCCGCCCAGCATCATGCCCATGCCGTTGCCGACGATGGTGATGATCGGAATCAGCGCGTTGGGCAGAATGTGCTTCCACAGAATGGTGGACTCGGACAGGCCCTTCGCGCGGGCGGTGGTCACGTAGTCCGACCGGATGACCTCCAGCATGGAGGAGCGCGTCTGGCGCGCCTGGGTGGCGATGCCGGCGAAGCAGTTGGCAATGCAGGGCATGATGTAATACTGGATGCCGCCGATGCCGTAGGCCGGAAGCCAGCCCAGCCTGACTGCAAACAGCACCACCATCATCAGCGCCAGCCAGAAGCCGGGAATGGACACGCCCAGCAGCGCCACGAACATGCAGATGCGGTCGGCAAGGCCGTTGCGGTGGGTGGCCGCGACGATGCCCAGCGGGGTGCCGATGGCGATCTGCAAAAGCATGCAGATGCAGGCGATGACCAGCGTGTGGGGCATGCGCTCCATCAGGCCGTTGATGACGGGCGTGCCGTAGAAGTAGGAATTGCCCAGATCGAAGTCGATGAAGGTCTGCTTGAGGTAGCGCAGCAGCCGGATGATATAGGGATCGTTCAGACCCATCTCCGCGCGCTTGGCCTCAATCTGCACCTGCGTCGCGCCGTTGCCGAGAATGGCCGCGGCCGGATCGCCCGGGCAGATGTACATGATCGAGAAAATCAGGATCGCGATGCCGATGATGACCGGGATCATCCACAGCAATCGCTTCAGGATATATTTTCCCATACACTCACCCTTTCCGGCTCTCAGGCGGGACTGTTCCAGGATTGCATTCACAGCGAAGCAGTCTCGCCCGAGGGCCGATTTACAAGGGCGATACGGCGGAAATCGCCGTACCGCCCGAATGTGTCAGTCGCGCATGTTCAGGTTTTGATCATGGATTCCGGGCGCCGGTCAATACTCGCAGCCGCCGGGGATGACCTGGCCGCGGGCGTCGGTGGCGAGCACCTTGATGGTGTCGGTGTGGGCCACGTTGCTCATCTGCTGCATCAGGCCGATGCCGTAGCAGTTGTCGGTCAGATAGCGATGGAAGGCGTCCATGGTCTCGTCGCTGTGCAGATCCGCGTCCATTGCGGTCTCCAGCAGGGACTGCAGCTCGTCGTCAACCACGAAGTTGACAGCGCCGCCGTGGGTGTAGCCGGTGCGGTCCCACTCCATCTTCCAGACGTTGACCAGATAGCTGGTGGAGCCGTCCTGAATCAGGCAGATGTCCCACTTGTCATCGTCGTACTTGTACTCGTTGTACAGCTGGGTGTCGATGCCCAGGCCCTCGACGTTGACGCCGATCTGGCCCAGCAGCGCCTGAATGATGGAGAACAGCTTGCTGTTGATGTCGGTGGAGACGTACATCACGGTGATGGTCTGGCCGGCGAGGCCGGAGGACTGGGCCAGCTCGGCAGCCTTGGCAGCGTCGTAGCTGTAGTAGTCCTCTTCCTTCCACTTGGCCAGGAAGTCGGAGTAGTTCTCGTTGCCGATGGTGTAGGCGGGGTTGCCGTTGCCGTCGAGCGCGCCCTGAACGAGCATGTTGTTGTCGATGGCGTAGGCCACGGCCTGACGGGCCTCGAGGTTGTCCTTGAAGATGGAGGCGCCGTTTGCGCTGTCGTTGAAGATCATGCCGTAGGTGGTGTTGTCCGGGATGGAGGCCAGGCTGTAGCCCTCGACGCCGTCGAAGTCGGCGATGTCGGTGTCGGACAGCCAGACGGTGACGTCAATGGCGCGGGTCTTCAGCGCGTTGGTCAGCTGGGAGCCGTCGGGGATGATGTCGAACTCGATGGTCTGCACGTTGGCGGCGCTGGTCTTGCGGATCCTGGAGGCATCCGTCTGCCAGTAGTTTCCGGTGTTCTCAAACACGATCTTGCTGCCGGAGACGTGCTCGGAGATGGCATAGGCGGTGGTGGAGACGGGGTCGGTGGCCATCTGGTCCGGAGAGGCCTCGTAGGCCGCGCGGGTCACGATGGGGCACTCCATCAGCAGCGCGCCCAGGTCGCCGATGGCCAGCGCGGTGAACTTGAACTGAGCGGTGTACTCGTCCAGCACCTCAACGCTCTCGATGGAGGAGCTCAGCTTCGGCAGGTTGCCGGAGGCGATGGCGGTCTCATAGCACCAGACGACGTCGTCTGCGGTCAGATGGTTGCCCGCCTGGTCATAGATGTAATCGTAGATGGTGATGTTGTAGGTCAGATCGTCGACCTTTTCGCAGTCCTTCATCAGCACGCCGTAGGTCTCGCCGCCCTCGGTGACCGCCAGCATTTCATACATGGTGTACAGCACGCCGATGCGTCCGGCGGACATGCCCTGGAACGGTCCGAGGTTCTGGGGGTCGTTGTTCAGGCCAACCACGACCTTCTCGGCCAGCGCGGTCTCTTCGGCGACAGCGAAGCTCGTCATCGTGAGGAGCATGGCAACCGCCAGAACCAAAGTCAGAAACTTTTTCATGGAGAATACCTTCCTTTCCATATTGGTGTACTACCTGTAACTAAGCGTCCGATGCGGACGCATAAGTCCTGTTTCAGCGCTCGAACAGCTTTTTGACCTCGCCTTCGAGGATTTCCGCCGCGCCCGGAGCGAAGGGAGAGTTGACCGCCTCATACATGCAGCGGTCGTATGCGCTCCGGTCCGCCATGTACTTCGCGCCGCCGTTGACCATCGTGGCCACCAGCGTGTGGGCGAAGGGGCTGCTCTCGCGGATACGCCGCGCCGTGGGATCCGTCAGCTCCGGCTTCACGCCCAGAATGCCCAGGCTGCCGATGCTCAGCAGCTCGATGGTCTGCTCCTTGAGCCCGTCCGGCTCCCAGACTGCGGTCCGGGACGGCCTGAGCTCGTGGAGATTGCGGTTCATCTTCTTGGCGGGCAGGTCGAAGGTGCGGCTCTTCACGATGGCCTCGCCCTCGATGGCGTCGCCCGCGCCGTTCAGCGTGCGCTCCACCTCTCCGGCCAGCTGCGCGCCCAGCTCCTCCGCAATCGCAACGCCCGCCTCGTGCAGATCGATCTTGGCATAGCCGCCGCGTCCGTCGGGCGCGTAGCCCCTGGCGCGCCGCACAGGCGCCTGATCGCCCGCCGCGCCAACCAGGAACAGCACCTTCGCGCCCGGGAACCGCCGCTCCAGCGCCGCGCAGGCCACGCCCGCGAGATCGCCCGAGACGCACTTGCCGTTCGCGTCGCCGGTGCCGTCCAGCACGGAGGACTGAACGTTCAGATGAATCAGCATTCCCTTCAGCCGCTCGCCCGCCTGCACCTTGAGCACGCTCAGCGTCCTGTCCGACGGTCCCGTGCCGCCGCAGCCGATCCACCAGCCCTCGGGCAGCTCGATGTCGCGGCTGGCGAGGGTTTCGCTTTCGCCCTGCATCAGCGTCAGGGTCGATTCCTCCGCGTCCCGGCAGGCCCCCCGGACCGCGCCGCACACCGCCTGCGCAAGAATCTCCTGCAGCTGCGCCCTGTGCCGGCGGTCCTCGTCGCTCTTCAGCGCGGGGGCCGGCAGAATGTGCGGCGCGGAAAAGGTGTGCGTCACCGCCACCCAGACGTCCTTCGGCGCGGCCTGCGCGGCGGACGCCGCCTCCTCGCGAAGCCGATCCGATTCATCGTCCGGCAGCGAGGTCATCTCGATGCTGACCAGCACCACCGGCTCGCGCTGACCCACATAGAGCGCGCGCACATACAGCGGGTGAACCTGTCTCGTAAAGCCCTCCGTCGGAAAGAAACCCTCGGGAAATACCATTTCACTGCGTCCGCATCCGATCCGCATGCGCTTCGCCTCCATGTGCGGTCGGCCGACCGCCTTTTGTAATTTCATTATATCGGTGAAACTGCCATGAATCAAACCGAATTCCGCCGCGATTCTTGCAAGAATTGGGATAACGGCACTCAAAACAATGGGCAATTACACACAAAACCAGTCTGATTCTCCGTTGAATCAGGACAAATTATAAACAGCAGAAAAAGAAATGATTTGACATTCTCCTGACTCTCCCTTATAATGAAACCAGCTTGGATGAAAATGATGGTTTTTTGTCAGATTCTATTGGAAAGATGAGGTCATGTGAATGGAAATCAGATACATTCGGGAATTCCTGTCCCTCACAGAGACCGAAAGCTTTTTTGAAACCTCCGAGCAGATGTTCGTGACCACCTCCTCCCTGTCGCGCCACATCAAGGCGCTGGAGGAGGAGTTCGGCGTGCCGCTGTTCGACCGCACCACGCGCAGGATGACCCTGAACCGCTACGGCCGGATGTTTTTGCCCTTCGCCAAGGAGCTGGTGCGCATCGACGACGAGTGCAGCGCCGCCTTCGCCGAGGTCACCCAGGACGTGCAGACCACCCTCACCATCGGCTCCATTCCCATGATGCGGGCCTACAAGATCACCGATCTGCTCGCGGAATTCCAGAGCCTGCACAAGTCCACATCGCTGACGCTGTGCGAGGGCGACTCCCTCCAGCTGATCGAAATGCTGCGCAACGACGACTGCGACTTCGCCTTCCTCCGCGACAACGACGACGCCCAAAACGAGTTCAACAAGATCACCTTCGCCACGGATCACCTGGTGGTGGCCGTGCCCGAGTCCCATCCGCTGGCGCAGTTTGAGCAGGTCACCGTCGCCCAGCTCCGCAACGAGTCCCTCTTCCTCATCGGCAAGGACACGCTGATGTACCGGCTGTGCACCGACCTGTGCCGGAAGGCCGGCTTCAAGCCCAAGGTGGTCTTCACCAGCCGCCACGCGGACAACCTGATCGACCTGGTGGACCGGGGCCTGGGCATCGCCATGCTGATGAAAAAGCCCGCCGCGACGCTGATCAATTCCAGCATGCGCCTGATCGACATCACGCCCGCGGTGACCACCACCATCCACCTGGCCTATCGCCCCGAGCACAAAATGAGCCCCGCGGCCAACAGCTTCCTCGAGCTGGCCCAGAGGATCAACCGCTGACCCGCGCGCTTCAGAATCCAAAAGAAATGCCCGCAAAACACCGTCCATTCCGATGTTTTGCGGGCCTGTTTTTTTGCGCGGCTCCCGCTCACAGATGCTGCTCAAACAGCCATGCGCGCACGGGTTCGAACAGATACGCCCACTTCCAGGTGGCCATGTGGTGCGCGGCCGGGAAGACGGGCGCGCCGGGCAGCAGCACGGAATCGCCGTCCAGCCAGGTAAACTGGATGTCCGCGCCCTGGGCCAGCACGTCGCGGATGAACGACGCCTTCCGGCCGTCGTCCGCCTTTGCGTCCACGTGGCCCCGGGCCACCTTGCCGCCCGCCGCCTCGATGGCCGCCATGCACTCGCCCATGATGGGGAACGCGCGGCCGTCGTGCTCGGAGACCATGATCCACACGCGCTCGCCGCGGATGGCCGCCATGCGCGCGGGATCCCACTGGCCCGCCGTCAGGAAGCAGCCGGCGAAGAAGCCGGGATGGCGAATCATCAGCTCGCACAGCATCATCGTGCCCATGGACTGTCCGGTGCCGTAGATGCGGCGGGTGTCGATGTTCTCAGCGGCGCAGACGCTGCGAATCAGGTCGATGGTCGCCTCCGCAGCCCAGCCGACGGTGTAGTCGTCGAAGGCGGACTTTTCGCCGTACTGCGGCGCAAGCACATAGCAGGGACGCTTCTGCTGCTCGGCGGCGTCAGCCCAGACCAGCGCGCCGATGCCCTGCCGCAGGGTGAAGTCCGGCTCTTCGGAGATGGAGCCCATGTCGTGCATGAACACCACCAGCGGCAGCGGCCGGGAGGTGTCCTCCGGCACGTAGAGATTGTAGGGCAGCCGGTGGCCGCCGGCCGCAAATTCATAGGTCCGGAATTTCTTCGCGCAGTCCGCGTAGACCGCCTCCTGAGCCGTCAGCTCCGGCTTGGGCGGCATCTTGGGGGGATGTGGCATGATGGGGGTACTCCTTTCCATTCTGAATCGTCCGCTATGATTGATTCTCCAAACCGGATGCAAAAACCTGCCGCGGAGCCGGCGTTGGCTCCGCGACAGGAAGCTGCGCCCGATGAATTACTTGCTGCCGCCCTGATAGCCGACGCCCACGAAGGACTGCCAGGGCCACTTCAGGTGATCCTCCCAGCTCTCGCCGATGACGTAGCCGGGCTGCAGCTCGACGTCGATGAGGCTGTCCACGGATCTGAGCAGGGACTCGCAGTTGTAGTAATTCTTGGTGAAGGTGATCGTCTCTCCGTCGATCTCCCTGTCCTCGGTCTGATTGGTCAGGCGGGTGTAGTACACGGTGTCTTCTTCGACGTGCACATCGCACTCCTCGTCGCAGTTGAAGGCGACGGCCTCGGCCTCGGAGGAGACGCGGATGGCATTGCCGCTCTCATCCTCGCCGTAGAAGAAGGTGTTGCCCTCCTCATCCACGGCGGTCAGAGTGTAGGTCGCGTCCTTGTACACCTGATGGGAGTCGGTCAGATTGTCCAGGCCGAAGAAGGTCCAGGCCTGCGTTCCGCTGGGGCCGCCGCTCATGACGGAGTAGATATAGACGCTGCCAATGGCGAAGTCATGGCTGAACACCTCTGCAGGCGCATACATCTGCTCGTCATAGGTCACGTTGGCGGTGGAGACGGACACGCGCATGGTGGTGTAGACCGGCGCATAGGCCCAATAGATGTAGTTCAGCGTGACCTCGGTGGTGTTGCCGGAGGCGCTCACGGTGTAGTCCGTGCCGGGCTCGAGGGTCAGCTCGTCGCCATAGGTGCTGATGAGGGTGACGGTCACGTCCTCTGCGGTCAGGGCGCTGGCGTCGAAGGCGATGGGCCAGGCGGCGCTCACGGTGTCCGGATAGGCGTCGCAGATCACGGGAATCTCCGCTTCGGACGCCCAGACGGGCTCGCTGTTGAGGATCAGGGATCCGCCGGCCACGTCGAAGGTGCGGCCGAAGGAGTAGAAGTCGGTGCGGACGATGGCCTGGCTCAGCGGCAGGCCGTTGTACTTCAGGCCGCTGATGCCGATGCGGAAGTCATAGTGGCCGTTGCCGTCGCCGCCCTGGGGAGAGAAGTTGCCGGAGATCTCGCCCATGGTGTAGTCGGCCCTGCCGTCCGTCCAGGTGTCGGACAGCGTGCCCTCGGCGAAGTTGACCTCGTAGAGCTTGTAGCCGTCGCCGGGCAGCAGGCTGATCTGCGCTTCGGAGGCGTCGATCCTGCTGTCGTCAATGCCGTCCATGGTCAGGACGACCTGCACGGTGTCGTTGGTCGCCTCCAGCTCCATGCCCGTGTTGGCGGTCAGAACGCCGTCCACCGAAACCTCAGGCAGCACGACCCGGCCCGCGAGTTCCACGGAATCCACATACTGGCCCCTGTTCTCGCCGCAGACCCAGATCGTGGACTTGCCGGTGGGGAATACGCACAGGTCATAGGCGCCGTTGGCCGCGAAGCCGCTGATGCGGGACGCGTCGATGGCGATTTCCAGCGCCACGGGCACTTCCTCCTCCTCGCCCTCGGCCGCGCCGTAGACCAGCGTCGCCGTGGCGACGCCCTCCGTCTCGTTGAAAGCAGGCGCGCCGTCCACCGTGACGAACCAGGCGGTGACGTCGGTGTTGTCGGTGATGTTCCACATCCAGCCCTCCTGCGCGTCCAGCGTCAGGATCACGGTCTCCGCGCCGCTGATCTCGATGGGCGCGTTCACGGCGTAGTACTGGTTCTCCGCCAGCGCCGTTCCGCAGAACAGCATGGCGAGCAGCACCGCGCACAGGGCCAACCATTTGCTGAGTTTCATCGTTTTCTCCTCCTTCATGATTTGGATGGTCGCCTTTCTGAAATTGCTCCTGCAAGAGTCACTCCCTTCGGTTGCCATCAGCTGTCCTCATTATAATCATCATATATTCTTCCAATCAAACCGTTTTTTCGCCGGATTATTGCACATTTTGCAATAATCCGTTCGTCGATTTCGTCAGCTTTATGAAAAATCTCCGCTCACTTCCGGCCGGGAAGGCAAAAAAATATCCCCCGGCACGAGCCGGGGGCATCTGCGGGCAGAGCTGCTCCGTCTGCGCCGGGGACGGCAGGGAGGCGCCGTCCAGAGCAGCGCAGACAGAAAAACAGGCGGAGAGCACATCTCCGCCTGTTTCACAGATCTCAAATGGCCACCCATTCGCCCGGGCGCTGCAATGCCCGGAGGCCGGCCTCGCGGACGGCCATGATGTCGATGGTGGTCTGGTGGGCGACGGTGGGCACGCCGGTGCGGAAGAACCGCACGAGCTCCTGCAGGAAGCCGCCGAAGTAATCGGATTCCGCGTTCACGACCCGGTTGCCCGCGCCGGAGGCGATGTTCATCATAAACGGGCTGCCGTCGGCGAAGCCGGTGATGCTCGCCGAACGGCCGTCCACGAACTCGATCAGCAGCGTGTACCAGCTGTCCCCGCTCAGCTGGGCCAGCACGCGCGACGGACGAACGTCCATCAGCATGATCACCGGCTCCAGCATGTGGATGGAGTAGGTTTCATAGCCGGGGCGGGGGCCGTAGGCCGGGCCCCAGGCGGCGATGCCGCGGATGTCCGCGCGGTCGATATCGGCATACTCAGCCGCATAGCGCAGCGCGGAGGTGGACCAGCAGGGCGTGCCGTGCGCTTCCGCATTGGCGAAGATCCGTTCGGCAGCGGCCTTCGAGGGCGCGAAGGTCTTGTCCACATAGCAGGGCTTTCCGGAAGCCAGCGGAATTTCACACAGCGCCTCGTGCCGCTCGCAGTTGTCCGGCGACAGCACCACGATGCCGTCGGATTTCTCCACCAGCTCGGCGATGGTGTTCACCCGCTGAATGCCGTTCTTTTCGCACCACGCGTCGGTGGTCAGGCCGCCCAGCGGCGAGTCGATCTCGGCATAGGCATACGCCACCTCCAGCTCCCCGCCCGAGAGCTCGCGCAGCCGGGCGGGATAGTTGTTGGCGTGCCATTCGTCCAGATAGTAATCGATGAATCCAAGCTTCATATTACAGCTCCACCTCTCGATGCGCGTCGGAGGAATCGTAGAGCGCCTGCATGATCTTCGCGGTGATGACGTTGGTGTCGATGTGGGAGGGCAGCTTCTCGCCGGTCTGGATGCAGCGCACGAAGGCGTTGATCTCGTTCTCGAAGTGGTTGGTCATCTTGAATTCGGGCTTGTACTCCACCAGCGCGCCGTGCTTGGTGGTGTAGACGGTGAAGTCCGCGCCGTACTGCAGGCGGATGCCGCCCTTGTCGCCCATGAAGTCGATGTAGGTCTCGTTCACGCCGATGTTCTGCGCCCACGCACCGTTGATGGTGATGGTCGGGCCCTCGGTGCGCACCAGGCCGGTGACGGAGTCATCCACGTCGTAGGTGCCGTTGAGGTCCTTGGTGGCCTCAGACCACATGCTCTTGTAGACGTAGTTCTTCATGTCCTTGCCCAGCTTGCAGAAGGCCTCGCCGGACACGGTCAGCGGCTTGGGGTCGCCGCAGCAGTACATGACGATGTCCAGATAGTGCACGCCCCAGTCGATCAGCGCGCCGCCGCCGGCGATGGCCTTCGTGGTGAACGCGCCGCCCAGGCCGGGGATGGAGCGATGGGCGCGGAAGGAGACGTAGACGTGGAAGACTTCGCCCAGCTCGCCGGAATCGATGTACTTCTTGATCATGTTCACGGAGTCGTTGAAGCGGTTCACGACGCCGATGTTGAGCACCTTGCCGGTCTCATGCTGCACCTTCTGCATCTCCAGCACCTCGGGCAGGGTGCGGGCCGCGGGCTTCTCGCAGAGCACGTTCTTGCCGGCGCGCAGCGCGTCGATGGCGATGGTGGGATGGGCGTAGTTGGGCGTGCAGACGGACACGGCCTCGACCTCCGGGTCCGCCAGCGCCACGTGATAGTCCGTAATCGCGGTGCCGCACTTGTATTCCTCCACGGCCTTCTCCGCGCGCTCGGGGATCAGATCGCAGAAGTACTTGATCTCTGCGTCGGGGTTCTTCATGTAAGCGGGAATGTGCGCGGCGTTTGCGATGGTGCCGCAGCCGATGATCGCAATCTTCATATTCATTCGCTCCAATTCTTTTTTCGGGCCCGGACGCTTCGCCGCCGGCGCCCATTCTTCAACTCTTATATACCACACACATCTGTAATTGTCAAGCGGCAAATTCGCGTGAATACTCCGGAGAATTGCGCCCTGCTGGAGGCGACGCAGGGCCGGAATCCGGACGCCCTTCCGCCTGTTTTCCGATGCGGATGAATCCCAAAAGGAAGGCCGCCCGACGCGATGAACGGTCGGGCGGCGGATATCAGCTGAAGACTCTGCGTCCCCAGGAGAAGACGCCTGCGTAGTAGCCGGAGGCGAGGGAGCTGACAACCACCTTGCCCTGGCCGGAGGAGGCGTGGATGAACCAGCCTGCGCCCAGGTAGATGCCCGCGTGGTCGCTCAGGTCGCCGTCGGAGATGGTGTTGAAGTACACCAGATCGCCGCGCTTCAGGCTGGACGCGCTGGAGATCTTCGTATAGGTGTTGCTGTAGCCCTGGTTGTACGCCGTGCGGGGCAGCGAGATGCCGATCTGCTTGAAGCAGTAGCAGGTGAAGCCCGTGCAGTCATAGGAGGAGGTGCCGTTGGCGCCGTAGACATAGGGCTTGCCCAACTGATTCTGGCCGACATAGATCACATATTCCAGCTTCTCCGCATTGCTCATGCTGGAGGAATAGGTGCTCGTCACGGAGGCGAGGGTGCTGGAGATCGTGGTGGAGTTGTTCTTCTGATTGCCCGACTCGGGCTGGATGATGGTGCCGCCCTGGTCCGCCGGGGTCTTGCCGGAGGGCAGCGTCGCCGCGCTGGTGGAATACATCTTGCGCAGCGTGGTAGTGTCCGCCGTGCCGGTCTGGGTCAGGTTGTTGCAGGCCTGGAACAGCGAGACCGCGCTGGCGGTGGTGGCGCCGTAGTCGCCGTCCACGCTGGAGGTCTTGCTCAGATAGCCCAGCGCGTACAGGCGCAGCTGAAGGCGGGTGACGCTCGCGCCGGTCGCGCCCTTGGCGAGGGAGGCGGACAGCAGGCTGCAGGCCGGCCCGTTGCCGCTGTACAGCACGCGCTGCAGGCCCTCGGTGGCGCTGCCGGTGGCGCTCAGGCCGCAGGCGGTCTGGAACAGCTTCACCGCCGCTTCGGTGGCGGAATCATAGGTGGTATCGGGGATCGCGTCGAAGTAGCCCATGGCCAGCAGCGCCTTCTCCAGCGTGGAAACCGCGGTTCCGGTGCTGCCCTTCTGCAGCGCGGAGAAGGAGGCGCGGCTCAGGTCGGAGATGGCGATGAAGCCGTACTTCTCGCCGTACTTCACGAAGGCCCAGGTGGCGTCGTATGCGCCGACAGTCACATCCGTGCCCAGCGCGATCTTTGCGCCGCTGCCGTCGCCGGCGATGTCGTAGAACTTGGCGGCGGTGGTCACGACCGTCGCACCGAAGACCTCCTCAGTGAAGCCGGCGAGGGGATCCTCCTCCACAATGACCTCGAGCGCGGAGAGCGCGCACCAGCCGTACTTGCCGTTGAGCTCAATCTGCGCCCACTTGCCGTCGGTGGTCAGCGCCACGACGTTCACTTCCTTGCCCTTGCTCAGGGTGCCGATGCAGGCGGAGGAGGCGGAGGCCTCCTGATAGACCTTTGTGCTCGTCGATGCCGCGGCCGGAACGGGCGCATCCAGCTTCTGGCTGGGGGCGGGCGTGTTGAGCTGGCTGGCCGGGGTCAGCGCGGAGACCTTGCAGTAGCCGTAGGCCCCGCTGCGC
>JBJEUD010000022.1:23722-26140 GCA_051883655.1 Candidatus Faecivicinus sp.
AGGAGGTGTTCGCGCTCTTGTACACGGTCACGCTGGCGGCGGTGACCACCGCGGGGATGGCCTTGCCGGTGTCGACGGTGGGCGCGGCAGTGGGTTCGGGCGTCGCGGTGGGTTCAGCGGTGGCGGCCTGGCTGGCCGGGGTCAGCGCGGAGACCTTGCAGTAGCCGTAGGCCCCGCTGCGCTCCACGTAGGCCCAGCTGCCGTTGACCGCGATGACGTTCAGCGACGCGCCCTTCTTGAGGGTGCCCAGCGCGGTAGACGAGGTGTTCGCGCTCTTGTACACGGTCACGCTGGCGGCGGAGACCACCGCAGGGATGGCCTTGCCGGTGTCGACGGTGGGCGCGGCAGTGGGTTCGGGTGTAGCGGTGGGCTCAGCAGTGGCGGCCTGGCCGACGGGCGTCAGATACTTCACGTATGTATAGCCGCCGACGCCGCTGCGCTCGATCAGCGCCCAGCTGCCCTTGATGGCGATGACATTCACCTGGGTTCCCTTGGGCAGGCTCGCGGAGCTGCTGGAGGCGCTGGCCTTCTTGTAGACCCTCGTGGAGGTGTTGACGTTCGCCCGGATGGCGACGGAGTCCACGGCCTCCATGTCGGAAACCTTCGCATAGCCGCTGGCGCCGCCATAGGATATTCTGGCAACGCCGCCGGAGTAGGCGCTCACGGTCACGACCGTGTATTGCTCCAGCGCGCCGATCTTTTTGGACAGCGACGAATCCGAATAGACGCTCATCGAACTCGATTTGACATACGCTGAAAAGCTCGACGCGAGGGCGGCCGGCACTGATGAAATCAGCAGAATGACGGCCAGCAATATCGCGGTCAAGGTTCGCAGTTTTCTGAATTCTTTCATTGCGTATTCTCCTCATGCACGATGCGATTCGCCGCACCGCCGCATTTCTTTCTGTCGGACGCAGTTCGCCCATATACAGAGAGAAATTTCGACATTTGTTTCAAAAGTCCTTCAAATTATATTGTGAAATAAGTATGGCTGAATTATGTCCGTAATAGTTCTGAAATATTTTGCAACAAATCCAACTCAGTCGGCGTACGGGCGATCGATCGTGACGACGGCGAACCAGCAGCTGTCCATCTCCTGCACCAGGCGGCGGATCTCCGCCTTGAGCTCGGCGTCGGAGCGGTCGATCTCGAGGGGGATCACCGCGTCGAAGATCACATTGGTGTGGGTGGGGCCGGTGACCATTCGGAAGTCGTGGACGGTGACGCCGGGGTGCAGGCGGCTCCGCAGCAGCTCGGTCACGCGCTGGCGCGCCTGAGCGGTGGCCTGATCGTCGATATTGATGGGATCCATGTGGATCACGGCCTGGCAGTTCAGCTCGCGGGTCAGGCGGCGCTCGATGGTGTCGATGATGTCGTGCAGCTCCATCAGATCGCCGTCGGAGGGGACCTCGGCGTGCAGCGAGAGCATCACCCGTCCTGCGCCGTAATCGTGCACCACCAGGTCGTGGATGCCGCGCACGGGTTCGTAGCTGTTCACGATCTCCACCACCTGCCGGACGAACTCCGGGTCCGGCGGATTGCCCAGCAGCGGACTGATGGTATCCCGGGCGGCGCAATAGCCCGCGCGGAGGATCATGATCGACACCAGCGCGCCGACCCAGGCGTCGATGTTCACGCCGGTGAAGCGGCCCACCAGCGCGGAGATGAGCACGGCGGTGGTGGCCACGGCGTCGCTGAGGCTGTCCGCGGCGGTGGCGGCCATGGCCACGGAGTGGATGCTCCGGCCGATGGAGCGGTTATACAGCGCCATATAGAGCTTCACCAGAATGGACGCCAGCAGAATGCCCATGGAGAGCAGGCTGAAGTCCACCGGCTCCGGCGCGAAGATCTTCTTCACCGAATCGCGGGCGAGGTCGAAGCCCATCAGGATGATGATCATCGCCACGATCAGGCCGGCAATGTACTCAATTCTGCCGTGGCCGAAGGGGTGCTCGCTGTCGTTGCGCTTGCCGGATATCCTGAAGCCGACCAGCGTGATCAGCGACGAACCGGCGTCGGACAGGTTGTTGAAGGCGTCGGCCATCACGGCGATGGAGCCGGTCAGCGCGCCCGCGAGATACTTGGCCGCAAACAGCAGCGCGTTCAGCGCGATGCCCACCGCGCCGCAAAGCGCACCGTATGCCCGGCGCACCGAAGGGTCGGACGTGTTGTCCCGGTTTTTGATGAAGAGTTTCGCCAGAAGACGAACCATGTTCGCCACCTCCCTGGGTATGGTTTCCTTCCATTATATCACCTTTTCCCGCCCAATTCGGCCCTACGACGCACAATTATGTTAAATCCCTCGCCATCTTTTCCCACCCTTGACTTTTTGGTCCGAATTGCATATAATAAATAAGTCGGCATCTGCCGACAATATGGAAGTGTATCGAAGTGGTCGTAACGAGCCGCACTCGAAAT
>JBJEUD010000023.1:0-23803 GCA_051883655.1 Candidatus Faecivicinus sp.
ATCTTCTCGGTGGTGCTGTGGTTCTGCGCGCTGGTGGCGGTGGCGTTTGTGGCGGTTGCGCGCATCTTCCCCGACGCAGTGGTCGCGGTGGTGATCAAGGGGGAGGAGACGGAGGTCATCGCGCTGGCGCTGGAGTACTTCGCCATCGTCTGCTTTACATATCTGCCCTTTGCGATTACGACGGCGCTGATCGGCATGCTGCGTTCAATCGAGGTCGTTCGCATTACGCTGGTCACCACGATCATGGCGCTGTTTGTGAACATCGGGCTGAACTATGTGCTGATCTTCGGCAAGCTGGGCTTCCCGGCGCTGGGCGTGCGCGGCGCGGCGCTGGCGACGCTGATCACCCGCATTGTGGAGATGCTCATCGTCTGCGTTTACACCTTTGGAATTCAGAAGAAGCTGGAGATCCGGCCTTCTGATCTGCTGCACGTGGACCGGACGCTCACCCGCGACTACATGCGCTATGGCCTGCCCGTGGGCCTGACCGACATGCAGTGGGCGCTGATCGGCATGATCAAGTCCGCCATCATCGGCCAGATGGGCGCTGCGTTCATGGCGGCGAACAACATCGCCTCCAGCATGGCCAATCTGGGCACGATGTTCACCTTTGCGCTGGCGGGCGGCGCCTGCGTGATGGTCGGCAAGGCCGTCGGCAAGGGCGATTACGATCTGGCCAAGGCCTATTCCAAGACCATTCAGATCATGTTCTTCATCATTGGCCTGGTCATGGCCGCGCTGGTGTTCGCGCTGCGCGTGCCGTTTACAAGGCTTTACGGCTCGTCGGCCGATCCCGAGGTGTATGGCCTGAGCACCGAGATGATTGCGCTGATGGCGGTCACGCTGATCGGCACCAGCTATCACGCGAGCTGCTTCGTGGGCATCAACCGCGGCGCCGGCGACAGCCGCTTCGTCGCCATGGTGGACATGATCTGCGGCTGGCTCGTCGTGCTTCCGGCCACGCTGCTGGCGGCGTTTGTGTTCAAGGCGCCGCTGCCGATCGTGTTCCTGTGCACGCGCATCGACCAGTGCTTCAAGTGGCTGATTGCGTTCATTCGCCTCCGGGGAGACAAGTGGATCCGCAATGTCACCCGCGAGGGCGAGGCCTGAGCATTTCTTCGGAAATTAACAAATTTCGTCGGTTCGTTCATATCCAGTTGATATTTCACGGCTATTATAGGAGCATAAAGCAGGACGGGCGCATCCGATGTTCGGATATACCCTCATGTATCCCCCAAATCCTCTCTTCCCCCATGAGTCAGGATATTGACAGCGATTCGCACCCCATCCATTCGTTAAGTCAGGGATGCGCCCGCCTGCTTTTCCCCATAGATGCCGCGATATGAGGATTGCATATGCTGAATTTTATCTACAATCCGGCAGCGGGAAAGGGCAAGGCACAGCGATTTCGGACGGCCATTGAGGCACAGCTCCGCGCGCTGGGCGTTGCTCATTGTTTTTGGGAGACGGCAGGACGGGGGGATGCGACGCGCATCGCTCGGGAGCTGACGCAGCGCGGCGAGTGCGAAATCGTCGCCATGGGCGGCGATGGCACTGTGCACGAAGTGCTCAACGGGCTTGAAGATCCTGGAAGAGTCAATTTGGGACTGATTCCCTGCGGTTCCGGCAACGATTTTGCTGCGATCATCGGCATTCCCCAGACGCCGGAGGGCGCGCTGAACGTGCTGATGAGCGCGCAGCCCAGACCGACGGACTATCTGGAGTGCTCGGGCATTCGCGGGCTGAACGTCATCGGTGCGGGCATCGACGTGGAGATTCTCAAGCGCAGCGATCGCGCCAGGGTGCTCCGGGGCAGCCTGAATTACTTTACATCCCTGATTCTGGCGCTGATCCAGTTCCAGTTCTATCGCTTTCGGGCGGAGTTCAACGGCGAGCGGCGCGACCATAAGGGGCTGATCGTCTGCGCCTGCAACGGGCGGCGCATCGGCGGCGGCATCGGCATCTGCCCGGCGGCTCAGTGCGATGACGGGCGGCTGGACGTGGTGATGGTGGAGAACGTGACCAAGGCCATGATTCCGGGCGCGCTCGTGCGCCTGGCACAGGGAAAAATCCTTCAGCAGCCCTATACGCGCCACGAGCGCGCGGATCGCCTGCAGGTGTGGTTTGATCCGCCGACGACGATTCAGATCGACGGCGAGCTGTACGACAATCTGCCCTTTGACGTGCGGATTGTCTCCGGTCAGCTCAGGGTTTACAGAAGATAGCGGAGGGAAGCGAGCATATGCCGGGCGATTGCCACATCCACATGGTGCTGGATGGCCGGGATTACAAAAAGGCGATGGGCGCGCATCGCGAACAGGTGCAGGACGGTTGGATTCGCGCGCGGCTCAAGGATTACGCCGATGCAGGCGCTGTGTATCTGCGCGACGGCGGCGATGCGCTGGGCGTGGCCAGGCGCGCCGCGCAGCTTGCGCCGGAATACGGCATCGAATACCGCACGCCGCTGTTTCCCATCTGCCGCAAGGGGCGCTACGGCGGGTTCATCGGGCGCGCGTTTGAGGATTTTGCCGGATACCGCGCGCTGGTGGATGAGGTGATTCGCGAAGGCGGCGACTTCATCAAGATCATGATTTCCGGCCTGATGGATTTTGATCACTTCGGCGTGATTACCAGTACACCGCTGTCGAAGCAGGAAATCGCGGATATGATCGCCTATGCCCATGACCGCGGAATGGCCGTCATGGCCCATGCCAACGGCGCGCAGACCGTGCGCGACGCGCTGGACGGCGGAGTGGACAGCATTGAACACGGCGCCTATCTGGACGCGGAGTGTATCTCCCAGCTGGCGGAGGGGAGCGCTGTGTGGACTCCCACGCTGGCGACCATTGCCAATCTGATTGGCTGCGGGAGGTATCCGGACGCGGTGCTCGAGCCGCTGCTGGCGCTTCAGATGGACAATGTCCGCGCTTGCGTGAATCAGGGCGGCGTCATTGCGGCGGGCAGCGATGCGGGCGCCTATCAGGTGCCGCATGTGAAGGGAATGCTGGACGAGGCAGCGCTGCTTCGACAGTGCGGCATTTCGGATGCGGCGCAGCAGGCTGCTCAGGAGAAAATTCGCCTGCGCTTCCGCCGCGCGGACCAATAAGAGGAACGTCGGACGCGCATGCTGAATAAATGTAATGCAGCCGACATCAAATTTTAACAATTATAGAGTATAATCCTGCTAATACCATGGTGCATTGTACCTTGGCAGAGTTTCAACGATTTGACCGACCCAAAGGAGAGTGAAGGTCCGTCATGGACGGCAACGCTACATTAACGTTTGCGATTCTGATTTTTCTTGTCTTCTGCTCCGCCTTTTTTTCCTCCGCGGAAACCGCTTACACCTGTCTGAACCGGGTTCGGCTCAAGAACATGGCCAGCTCCGGCAACAAGCGCGCCGAAAAGATTTTGGCGCTTTCCGAGGACTACGACCGCCTGATTTCCAGCATTCTGATCGGCAACAACATCGTGAATATCCTCTCCACGTCCCTTGCGACGGCGCTGTTTGTGCGGCTGCTGGGGAGCTCTGGCGTGACGGTGTCGACCGTTGTAATGACGATTGCCATCCTGCTGCTGGGTGAAGTGGCGCCGAAGAGCATTGCCCGCGTGATGAATGAGAAGATCGCCTTCGCATTTTATCCGGTGCTGAGCTTCATCGTCAAGGTTCTCACGCCGCTCAACTTCCTGATGGGCTGCTGGCAGAGCCTGATCGGCCGCCTGATCAAGAGCGACGCCGAGCACGGCGTGACCGAGGAAGAGCTGATCACCATGGTGGAGGAGGCCGAGAGCGATGGCGAGATCGACGAACACGAGAGCGAGCTGATCCGGTCGGCCATTGAATTCACCGATATGTGCGTCGAGGACATCCTCACGCCCCGCGTGGATGTCGTCGCGGTGGATGTGGAGGCGACGAAGGAGGAGGTCGCTGCTCAATTTGCGGAGAGCGGCTTTTCGCGCCTGCCAGTCTATGAGGAGAGCGTGGATGACATTATCGGCATTCTGCATGAAAAGGACTTTTATCGCAATCGCGACCGTCTGAGCGTGCGCGAGATGATGACTACGCCGATCTGCGTGATGCCTTCCACGCGGCTGAGCGTGCTGCTCAAGCTGCTGCAGCAGCAGAAGGGCCATATGGCGGTGGTGATGGATGAATACGGCGGCGTGATCGGCATTGTGACGCTCGAGGACATCCTCGAGGAGCTGGTGGGCGAAATCTGGGATGAACACGATGAGATCGTCGAGGAGTTCAAGCGCCTGCCCGATGGAAGCTATCGCGTGCAGTGCGGCGCCAATCTGGACGATCTGCTGGAGATCTTTGGCCTGAAGAAGGAATACGAGTCCGTGACCGTGAACGGCTGGGTGCTCGAGGAGATGGGCGCCTTCCCGCAGCCGGGCGACACCTTCGACTGCGAGCATCTGCATGTGACGGTGGAGCAGGTGGATAAGCGCCGCGTGACGCAGATTCTCATCGAGCCCCGGGAGAAACCCGAAGAAGAGGAATAATACGTGCAACAAGCCCCCAAGGGCCGACGCAACGAGCGTCGGCCCTTTTTGCACCCTTTTCGCCCTGCGGCGTATGATGAACAATAGAACATTCGGGGAATGGTGAACATGAAAACGATCAGAGATTTGTTGCCGGGACAACACGGCGTGATACGGCGAATGCTGAACACCGGCTCCATGCGGCGCAGGCTGCTGGATATCGGCATGATTGAGGGCACAAAAATCGAATGTGTGGGCCGGAGCCCCGCAGGCGATCCGATGGCTTATCTGATTCGAGGGGCGGTGATTGCCATCCGCGGGGAGGACGGAAGCGGCGTGGTGATTGACTGACAGGAGGGGTCGAAATGGGACTGACAGTGGATTCCGTGGGAAAAAACAGCATAGATTCCGGACTGGAGATTCGCAGAAGGGCGCCGGAAGATCGCGTTGTCGCCATTGCAGGCAATCCCAATGTGGGCAAAAGCACCTTGTTCAATGCGCTCACGGGCATGAATCAGCACACCGGCAACTGGCCCGGAAAGACGGTGTCCAATGCGCAGGGGTATTGCGCGTCCAGGCGGCACGGGTACGTCCTGGTGGATATTCCGGGCACCTATTCGCTGATGGCGCATTCCGCGGAAGAGGAGGTGGCGCGCAACTTCATCTGCTTCGGAGAGCCGGACGCTACGGTGATTGTTTGCGACGCCACGTGTCTGGAGCGCAATCTGAATCTGGTGCTCCAGACGCTGGAGATCTGCGGTCGGGCGGTGATCTGCGTCAACCTGGTCGACGAGGCGGAGAAGAAGGGCATCCGGATCGATTGCGGGCTTCTCTCCCGGCGCCTCGGCGTGCCGGTGGTTCCCACGGTCGCGCGGAAAAAGCGCACGCTGCGCGCGCTGACGGAGGCGCTGGATCGAATTGTCGACGCGCCCCCGCGCGGGCCGTTTGAGGTTCGATATGCGGATTGCGTGGAGGCGGCGATTGCGAGGGTTCAGCCGTTGGCCGCCATGCGCGCGGGGAACCGGCTGCCTGCGCGATGGCTGAGCCTGAAGCTCCTGGACCCGGACGAATCGCTGCTCCGGGAGCTCACGACCTATCTGGGAGAAAACCCTATGGAGGATGAGTTGCTCGCAGAAGCGGTGCGGGCGGCCCGGGAGGAGAGCGGACTGGACGAAGACGCGTGGAGGGATGCCGTCGTCACCGGCGTTGTGCGCACGGCGGAGCGCGTCTGTCAGGGCGTGATCACCAATGGCGCAGGGGGATACAGCGCGCGCGACCGGCGCATCGATCGGCTGCTGACCGGGCGGCACACAGCCTATCCGCTCATGCTGCTGATGCTGGCGGGGATCTTCTGGCTGACGATTGTGGGAGCAAATGCGCCGTCGGCGCTGCTCTCCGGATGGCTGTTCGGACTGCAGGATCGCCTGACGGAGCTGTTTATGAGGTTTCACGCGCCGGAGTGGCTGCATGGCGCGCTGGTGCTGGGCGTCTATCGCGTGCTGGCGTGGGTCGTAGCGGTGATGCTGCCGCCGATGGCGATCTTCTTTCCGCTGTTTACATTGCTGGAGGATGCGGGCTATCTGCCCCGCGTGGCGTACAATCTGGATTGCCCGTTCAAGAAATGCTGTGCCTGCGGCAAACAGGCGCTGACGATGTGCATGGGTTTTGGCTGCAATGCGGCGGGCGTGGTGGGGTGCCGGATCATCGACTCGCCCCGGGAGCGGATGATCGCAATCCTGACCAACAGCTTCGTGCCCTGCAATGGGCGGTTCCCGACGCTGATTGCGCTGATTACGATGTTCTTTGCGCTCTCGGCAGGAGGAATACTGGGATCCGTCTGGGCTGTGCTCATGCTGATGCTGGTGGTTCTGCTGGGCGTTGGGATGACATTTGCGGCATCCAAACTGCTGTCGAAGACGCTGCTGCGGGGTGTGCCGTCGTCGTTTACATTGGAGCTACCGCCGTACCGCAGGCCGCAGCTCGGAAAGGTGCTCGTCCGGTCCGTGCTGGATCGCACATTGTTCGTGCTCGGAAGGGCGGCTGCGGTGGCCGCCCCGGCGGGGCTGATCATCTGGCTGATGGCAAACGTCACGGTGGGCGGGAGCAGTCTGCTGAGCCATTGCGCGGCCGCGCTGGATCCGTTTGCGAGGCTGATGGGTCTGGACGGCGTGATTCTGATGGCATTCATACTCGGCCTGCCTGCCAACGAAATCGTCATGCCCATCGCGCTGATGGCCTATCTGGCGCAGGGAACGCTGATGGAGCCGGCCAGCACGGTGGAGATGAAGCGCATCCTGGTTGAGAATGGCTGGACGTGGCTGACGGCGCTGTGCACGATGCTGTTCTCCATGTTCCACTGGCCCTGCTCAACCACATTGTCGACCATTCACAAAGAGACGGGCAGCTGGAAGTGGACGGCGATCGCGGCGGCGATGCCCACCGGCGCGGGCGTGGCATTGTGCCTTCTGACCGCGGGCATCGCCCGGCTGATCGGATGAAAAAGCCCGATGCAGTTCAACTGCATCGGGCAGACGTTTGCATGAGGTTACTGGATAACCTCCACCTTGATCAGGTTGGTGTTGCCGGAATGGCCGTTGGGAATGCCGCCGGTGATGACGATCTTGTCGCCGGGCTGAAGGCCGAGCTTTTCCTTGGCCAGCTGGGTGGCGCAGTAGAACAGCACGTCGGTGGAGGTGAACTCCTGGCTCATGGCGGGCAGCACGCCCCAGGACATGGCCAGCTTGCGCAGCGTGCGCTCGTTGGTGGTGACGCCCAGAATGTCCACGGGGGAGCGGAAGCGGGAGATCATCCGCGCCGTCATGCCGGACAGCGAGCAGACCACGATGGCCTTCGCGCCGATATCGATGGCCATGCCGCAGGTGGCGTGGGAGATCGCGTCGACGGTGTTGTGGGTGACGAACTCAGTGTTCAGGAAGCGCTTTTTGTAGTTGATGTTCTTTTCAGTATTCTCCGCGATCTTGGCCATGGCGGTTACGGCCTCCACGGGATACTTGCCCGCGGCGGTCTCGCCGGAGAGCATGATGGCGCTGCTGCCGTCGTAGACGGCATTGGCCACGTCGGAGACCTCCGCGCGGGTGGGTCGGGCGTTGTGGATCATGGATTCCAGCATTTCGGTGGCGGTGATCACGCGCTTGCCGATCAGGCGGCACTTGGTGATCAGCTTTTTCTGAACGGCGGGCAGCTCCTCATAGGGGATTTCCACGCCCATGTCGCCGCGGCCGATCATGATGCCCTCGCACTCCTTGCAGATCTCATCGATGTTGTCGATGCCGGGCTGGTTTTCAATCTTGGCGATCAGGCTGATGTGGCTGCCGCCGTTGGCGTCGAGGAAGGTACGGACGTCGATCAGATCCTGGCGGACGGAAACGAAGGAGCAGGCGACGTAATCGACGTCGTGCTCAATGCCGAAGAGCAGGTCCTTCTTGTCCTGTTCGCTCAGATAGGTCATGCTGAGCACCTTGTTGGGGAAGCTCATGCTCTTGCGGTCGGACAGCTCGCCGCCGATAGTGACGGTGCAGTGAATGTCGTGGCCCTCGATGTCGTCCACGCGCAGCGCCAGCAGCCCGTTGCACAGCAGCACGCGGTCGCCGGGGTTGAGGTCGTTGGCCAGCCCCTCATAGTTGACCGACACGCGGGTCTCGTCGCCCTCCACGTCGTCGGTGGTCAGGGTGAAAGAATCGCCTTCATGCAGCACAATTTTGCCGTCCTTGAAGGTGCGGATGCGATATTCAGGTCCCTTGGTATCCAGCATGATGGCGATGGGGATGTTCAGCTTCTCGCGCACGCGTTTGATCAGCTCGATCTTGTCGTGATGCTCCTCATGCGTTCCATGGGAAAAATTGACGCGGGCAACGTTCATGCCGGCCAAGCACATTTTGGTCAGAGTGTCTTCGTTTTGGCTGGCAGGACCGATGGTGCATACAATCTTTGTCTTTCTCATTGTCTCTACATCTCCTCTGATAAGACTTCGATGAACCACTGTTATTATACCGGTTGTGCGTAAACTATTCATCTTTGCCGCATTAAGAAAGGATATAAATATGTTGTCCGCGGCCCTTGAATATGTTATAATTTAGGGTGTCCAGGGGAGGAGAACCGCATGCGAAAGAGAATTGCATTGGGCATGCTGTCGGTTTTTGCGGCGATTGCGGTGCTGGCGCTGCTGATTTGGCGCGGGAATATCGCGCTGAATCACCCGTCCGAGAGCGATTATCCTGTAAGAGGCGTGGACGTTTCGCACTATCAGGGCGAGATCGACTTTCAGCGCCTGGCGGAACAGGGCGTGCAGTTTGCCTTCATCAAGGCAACCGAGGGCAGCGCGAGCGTGGATGAGCGCCTGGAACAGAATCTGGAAAATGTGCAGTCCGCGCCGATACGCGCGGGATTCTATCACTTTTTCAGCTATGACAGCCCTGGAAGTGCGCAGGCGGAAAACTTTATTGCACACGTCCCTGCGCTGGAGGATATGCTGCCGCCGGTGATCGATGTGGAGTTTTACGGCGACAAGGCGTCCAATCCGCCCGAAAGGGCCCGGGTCGAGCCGGAGCTGCGCGCCCTGGTGAATGCGATCGAGCGGGAATACGGGATGAAGCCCATTCTCTATTGCACCCAGCGCGCATACAGGCTCTATATCCAGAATGCCTTTGAGGATTGCGATCTCTGGATCCGCAGCGTCTACTGGAGGCCCAGGATCGACCGGGAGTGGACTTTCTGGCAGTATACGGACAGGGCGAAGCTGGCGGGATACAGTGGGGAAGAACCATGCATTGATCTGAACGTTTTTTGCGGAACTGCTGAAGAATTTGCGAAATACCCGCAATAATGATATCAACCAAATGAAAAGGAAGCCGATATGCGCGAGACTCTGAAGAAATATTCCGGTGTAATCTATATTGTGCTGATGACTGCGGTGGTGGTCGTCGTGCTGAACTGTACCAACGAGATGGGGCAGATTTTTGAGGCGCTGAAGGCGCTCAAAATGCGCTGGCTCTGCAGCGCAGGGGTGGGAATTATTCTCTATCTGTTTTTGCGCGTGGCGACGCTGAAATTTTATTTGTCGCGCCGCGGATATAGGATTTCCTGGCGTAGCGCTGCGGGTGTGACCGGCGCGGGGCAGTTTTATTCAGCCATCACGCCCTCCTCCAGCGGCGGCCAGCCCATGCAGGTGCTCTGGCTGCACAGGCTTGGCGTGCCGGTCAGCATGGGTACGGCGTGCGTTTCAGTCAAGTTCCTGGGCTTTCAGATGGCGGTGTTGCTGCTGGGCGGCATCATGGGCATAGCCAACGCGCAGATGGTGAATCAGCAGCTCTTTGGCTTCCGATGGCTCGTGGTGCTGGGCTATCTGGTCAATGCGGGACTGATTCTTGCGGTGCTGCTCACCATTCCCAGGACGCGTGTGGTGGACAAGCTGAGTCGGGGCGTGATTCGTCTGGGCGAAAAGCTGCGCCTGGTCAAGGATCGTGAAAAGACGTTTGAGCGCTTTCAGAATATGATCAGGGAATATCGCGACGCGCTGCTGCAGCTGCTGAGAACGCCGCTGGATGCGGCGGTGACCTTTGGACTGTCGATTCTGCAGGTGCTGACCTTTATGGGCGTCATCGTCTGCCTTTATCATGCCTTCGATTTGTCGGGTACATCTGCGCAGACTCTCCTGACCATGCAGCTGATGCTGTTCATCGCCGCAGCCTTTATCCCGCTGCCCGGTGCAGCCGGAGCGCAGGAGAGCGGCTTCTGCGTGTTCTTTCGCGGAATATTTCCCGAGGACAGCCTGATGGCGGCCATGGTGTGCTGGCGCTTTTTCAGCTATTATTTCCTGATTCTCATGGGATTGGTCATGATGGCGATTGCAAAGATCCATTGGAAGCATGCGCAGCCAAAAGAAAAATCCTAAAAATTTGAAATTCCCTATTGACAAATGTAGAAACCCGTTGTATAATAGCAAATGTCCGTTGGGGATGAGACAATCACACAGCGGGTTCATAACTGGGTGTGGCGCAGTTTGGTAGCGTGCTTGAATGGGGTTCAAGAGGCCGGAAGTTCGAATCTTCTCACCCAGACCAAATGAAAGTCCTGAAAACAAAGCGTTTTCGGGGCTTTTGTTTTGCTGGAAAACGGTGATTGACCACGATTTCAGGTTCGTTGCCAAATGTTGGGGCGAGGCGGAAGAGCGCGGATTCAAGGAAAGAATGTGGTTTCGGTGCGGGAAATCCGATTGCCTGGATTGACGCGGGGGATTTCGGTTGATATAATGAAGGCAATGAATCATGGCGCGCAGACGGGCTTCGGGCGGGCCTGCGGAATGCGGTGTGCGACGCTGGAGGGATGAGGATGAGCGGCAGAATGGATCGGACGGGGCTGCGGATCGGCGCCTATTGCCTGGCTCCCTATGCCTGGACGGAGGCGCATGTCCGCGGAATCGCGGAGTGCGGCATAGATCTGATGATGTGCGTTCCATATGATCGCGCGCTGCTGGACAGGCTGGCGGCGCAGGGCATTGGCGCGGTGGTCAGCGGCGTCGTGCCGGGATGGTTCGGCGGGCAGGGGGAGAACGCGGGCGAAATGGCGCAGCGCAATCCGCTGGAGGCCTATGCGGACGCGGCCCGGCGGTTTGAAGATCATCCGGCGGTGTGGGGTATCGACATCGGCGATGAGCCTTCGTCGCTGGATTTTGCCCATTACGGAAGCGTGTACGAGCGCGTTCGGGAACTGTTTCCAAATCAGTTTCCCTATCTGAATCTGTATCCAGGCTACGCGATGGTGCCCTGGAACACTCCCGAGGAGGTCGCGCACCAGCTGGGCACGGCGGATTATGCGGAATATATCGACCGCTATTGCCGCAATGTCCATTCGGACTACATCTGCTTTGATTTTTATCCGTATGCGGCGAATGTGCCGGACTTTCTCGAAAACCTGCGCATCGTCTCCAGGGCCTGCCGGAGATATGGAAGGAGCCTGTGGGTCGTGCTGCAGGTCAATTCCCACCGCCCGGAGGTCTGGACCAGCGAAAACCGGCTGCGCTTCCAGGCCTATGCCGCACTGGCTTTCGGTGCGGAGTGCATCTTCTGGGCCTGCTATACCGCGGGCTGGTGGTACAACCAGGTGCTGGACGGCGAAGGCGGCCAGACGCGGCAGTACGACAGGCTGAAGCGCGTCAACGGCGAGCTGCACTGTCTGGGCCGGGAATATATGAAGTTCCGCTGCGTGGAAACGCACCTCGTCGGGCGCGATCCGCTGGACGCGGGCGCGTTTCGGAGCGTTCGGGCGGAGGACGATGAACCGCTGATCGCTGGCGAAATGGCGTCCCGGTGCGGCGATGACCGGACGGCGCTGATGATCTGCGCCGCGGGTGATCACTTGGACGAGCGCCCCCATGAGATGCGCATTCGCTTCAGCGTGCCAGTGACAGTCCGCGCCTTCGGCGGCGCGGGGGAGATAAAAATCGAGCGCGATGAAAACGGAGAATGCTCGGTTGCGATTCGGGCCTGTGAGGGCATCCTGCTGGTCAGCGAGGGCTGACGATGCCCCGACCGAGCAGAGAGCGGGGATCATCTATTTGCGGGAAGCGAAGATTCAATGATCACGGATGCGTTTGACAATTCGACAGAGGAGATCATTAAAGTGCCGCGCAATGAAGCGGCGAAGAAAGTGGACGCGTGCATACTCACCTTCTCCCATGAGGTTCTGCAGTACGTATTGGAGAATTACGAATGTGAATGGATTGGCAATCTGTATTCTTCAAATGGCGCAAAGCCTGTTTATGGGTTTGACTATAAAGACAAGCGTTTTGCAGTATATATGTCCTTTGTTGGAGCCCCCGGATGTGTTGCGGATATGGAAGACGCAATGTCATTGATCAGCACTGAGAAATTCGTCGTGTTTGGCGGGGCGGGCTGCTTGAACAGGGAGATCGCGCGGGGAAGAGTGATGGTGCCGACTGCCGCGTACAGAGACGAGGGAACCTCCTATCATTATGCGCAGAGCTCGGATTATATTGCGGTCAGAAATGCGGATATTGTAGCCTCCTTTATGGAAATGGCCGGACTGCCGTTTGTGAAGGGCAAAACTTGGACGACGGATGCGATTCACAGAGAAACCAGAGGCAATTTTGAAAAGAGAAAGCAGGAAGGGTGCATCTCCGTTGAAATGGAGTGTGCCGCGGTTCAGGCGATGTGTGATTTTCGGAATCTGAACGCCTATTTCTTCTTTACCTGTGGGGATTTGCTGGATGCGCCGGAATGGAATGCGAGAATGAAGGACCGAATCAAGGATACGCAGCACGATCCGGGACATTTTGAGATCGCGCTTGAACTTGCGCGATACGTTGCGGAATAGGCCTTGCGGATGCAGGAAATCTTCAATTCCAAGGCAAATTCCGGCGGATATAAAGAAGCAGGCTCCGGCCAACTTGGCTGGGGCCTGTCTTGCACTTTGAAGGGATGCGGGGACGGCGGCACGTGCCGCCGTCCCCGATCTTTCCGACTGCCTGTGCGCTGGACGTCAGATCTTCTTCAGGTGGACGATCCTGCTGCTGAAGTCGCCGTCGAGCTTCAGCCACATGCCCTTGTACATCAGCGCGGCGCCGTTGTAGGTTTTGCCATCCTCGGCCGCATAGGCTGCGGCGGGATCGAGGCTACGCATCTTCACGCAAATGGCGGAGGTGTTCGGCTTGTAGAGCGCGCGATAGACGCAGAGCAATGCTTCGTCCTGGCTTTCGGAGACGAACTGCCATGCGGTGTACTGGCTCTCAAAGGGGGAGAGCAGGCGCGTAAACTCGCCCTTCTGGGTCAGCTCGCGGACGGATTTCACCTTTTCCACCAGCCTGCGCGCGGTTTCGGTATCCTCGTCGGAGAGCTTGGACAGATCGAGCTCGAAGCCGAAGTTGCCGCCCAGCGCGACATCGCCGCGCATCTGCATGGAGGTCACGCGGCCGTTCTGGTGGTTCGGCACGGCGCTGACATGCGCGCCCATGGCGCTGGCAGGATAGACAAAGGAGGTGCCGTACTGAATGGACAGGCGCTCCACCGCATCGGTATCGTCGCTGGTCCAGGTCTGCGGCATGTAGTACAGCAGGCCGGCGTCAAAGCGTCCGCCGCCGCCGGAGCAGGACTCGAACAGCACGTTCGGGAAGGCGGAGGTGATCGCCTCCATCACGCGGTACAGGCCGAGCATATAGCGGTGCTGGGTCTCCAGCTGGCGCTTCGGGCACTGCGTTCCGGAGAAGGCCTCGGTCATGTTGCGGTTCATGTCCCACTTGACATATTCGATGTTCGCCGAGCGGAGCACGGCGCTGACGGCCTCGATGATGTAGTCCTGGACCTCGGTGCGGGACAGGTCGAGGATCAGCTGGTTGCGCGATTCGGTGCGCTTGCGGCCGTCCACGTGCAGGCACCAGTCGGGATGGGCGCGGTAGAGGTCGCTGTCAGGGGAGACCATCTCCGGCTCAAACCACAGGCCGAACTTCAGCCCCAGATCGTTGATCTGGCGCACCAGCCCGTCGATGCCCTCCGGGAGCTTTCTGCGGTCGACCACCCAGTCGCCCAGAGAGCAGTTGTCGATGTCGCGCTTGCCGAACCAGCCGTCGTCCAGTACGAACAGCTCGATGCCCAATTTCTTCGCGCTGCGGGCGATGGTGAGGATCTTTTCTGCGTTGAAGTTGAAGTAGGTGGCCTCCCAGTTGTTGATCAGGATCGGGCGCACCTTATCGCGCCAGCTGCCGCGCACCAAGCGGGTGCGGTACAGATGGTGATACACATGGGACATGCCGTTGAAGCCCGCGTCCGAATAGACCATGACGGCCTCCGGGGTGACAAAGGTTTCGCCGGGCTCCAGCTGCCAGGCGAACACATCGGGGTTCATGCCGATGGACACGCGGGTATTGTCGTTGTTGTCCACGAACGCGCTGGCCAGAAAGCTGCCGCTGTACACCAGATTCAGGCCCCAGAGCTCTCCGGCGTGCTCGGTGGCGCTGGGCGCGCACAGGGCGAGGAAGGGATTGGCCTCGTGTCCGGAGGCGCCGCGCTGGCTGAAAATGCGGTATTCGCCCTGGCCGACGGGCGTGCGCACCACGTGGCGCTCGCGGGCCCAGGCGCCCTTCAGGTGGACAATATCGTAGTCGCGGCCATAGAGCGGAACGGAGGCGGCCATCGCGCCGTTGAGCGCCAGGGTTTCCGCGCCGCCATTGGCGATGCGCAGGCTGCGTGTGATCGCGCCGGTGTCCTCATAGATGGTGTAGACGGCGGTCACCTTCAGCTTCGTCAGCGGATCGCGAAGCTCGATCTCCAGGCTCGTCGCCTCGGTGTCCGCTTCCACATAGGTGGCCGGCAGTCCGGGCAGCGGCTTCTTGCCCGCATAGATGGCATGGCCGACGTATTCCAGAACCACCACGTCGTTGCCCTGTGCGTTGATTGCGGACACCGCGGGCGTGCCGTACCAGCCGCTGCCGCGCACGGCGAGCTCATAGGGCATGCGGTTGGCCGGCAGGTCGAACGATGCGCCAAAGGAATAACCCATGAGTTCCGCAGGGATGGAGCCGTCGGGAACGCGCTTTCCCCAGTGCAGGTTCAGAAGGAGTCCCTCCTTGGTGACGTGCAGCACATAGCTGACGTCTCCGCCGGAGAGATAGAAGCTTCGGGAATCAGAATGGAAAGTGATGGGCATGTTTCCAGCTCCTTTCAGAATATAGGTGGATCAATGGTCCTTTTTTCCGTATTTTTCAGCGATGTAGTTCGAGAAAGCTCCCGACGAGCGCTGCGCAGAGCGAATCTTTTCGAGCTGCTCCTCCACGTCGAGATCGAGCTGCTCCTTCATCGTGCGGGGCGCTTCTTCTTCGGCGGGCGCTTCAGGGGCATCTTCACCGGACGCCGGTTCCGCCTTTTCATCGCCGTTGAGGTTGAAGAGGCTTTTTGCATCCTCCACAGCCTGCTCCAGCCGCTCCTCGACCACGGGCCTGGCGCGACCATAGGCGTCCCTGGCGGTCTGAACCGCCTGGTCGACCCCTTCTTCGATGGCGGGCGCAGCCTTTTCGCAGGCGCTTTTCGCGGTGTGAATGGCCTTGCCAAGGGCGGGTTTGGCGTTCTGGATCGCCTTTTCTCCAAGGTCCTGCAGCTTGTATGCCGCGTTTTCGAGATCATCCAGGAATTTCCGCATCGTGTTATCCTCCTGAAAATTACTTCTAATTGTATTATAAGAATATGCAGCGACAAATGCAATAGCTCCGGTGAAAAAAAGTTGACAGCCGCTGGGGAATGGGAGAACACAAGATGTTGTATCGATATTTCAAAAGTGATACAAAATATTGGATTATTCTAAAAAAAGGCGAACGCAATGTTGAGTGTTGAATAAATCTGCCAAAGAAGGTGGACAAACCATAGATTTTGTGGTACAGTCTTCTTCGGATAACAACATTTGGGGGTACCGAGATGAAGATTATCAAGAGAAACGGCTCCGAGGCCGTTTTCGACATTTCGAAAATCATTGCCGCCATCAATAAGGCGAACAAAACCGTCGCCGAAAATGCGCGCATGAATCAGGAGCAGATTGTGGGCATCGCCGCGACCATCGAGGAGGATTGCGTGCGCATGGGCCGCGCGCCGTCCGTGGAGGAGATCCAGGAGATGGTGGAGACCGCGATCATGGAGCAGGGGGCCTTCGAGGTCGCCAAGCAGTACATCCGCTATCGCTATACCCGCACGCTGGTGCGCCGCTCCAACACCACCGACAACCGCATTCTCAGCCTCATCGAATGCAATAACGAAGAGGTCAAGCAGGAGAACGCCAACAAAAATCCCACCGTCAACAGCGTGCAGCGCGACTATATGGCCGGTGAAGTCAGCAAGGATATTACCCGCAGACTGCTGCTGCCGGAGGAGATCGTCAACGCGCACAACGAGGGCATCATCCATTTCCACGACATGGACTACTATGCCCAGCACATGCACAACTGCGATCTGGTCAACCTGGAGGACATGCTGCAGAACGGCACCGTCATCTCCGGAACGATGATCGAGAAGCCCCACAGCTTCTCCACGGCGTGCAATATTGCCACCCAGATCATCGCGCAGGTGGCCAGCAATCAGTATGGCGGCCAGAGCATTTCGCTGGCCCATCTCGCGCCGTTCGTGCAGGTCTCCCGCGAGAAAATCCGCGCGGAGGTGCTGGAGGAGGTCGCCGAGCTGGGCGGCAAGCGCGACGAGGAGACCATCGCGCGGATCGTCGAGCGCAGGCTGCGCGACGAGGTGAACAAGGGCGTTCAGACCATACAGTATCAGGTGGTCACGCTGATGACCACCAACGGTCAGGCGCCCTTCGTCACGGTGTTCATGTATCTCAACGAGGCGAAGAACCCGCAGGAGAAGCGCGACCTGGCCATGATCATCGAGGAGGTGCTCCAGCAGCGCTATGAGGGCGTCAAGAATGAGATCGGCGTGTGGGTCACGCCCGCGTTCCCGAAGCTCATCTACGTGCTGGAGGAGGACAACATCCGCGAGGATTCCGAATACTGGTACCTGACCAGGATGGCGGCCAAGTGCACCGCCAAGCGCCTGGTGCCCGACTACATCTCCGAAAAGAAGATGAAGGAGCTCAAGGAGGGCAACTGCTTCCCCGTGATGGGCTGCCGCAGCGCGCTGAGCCCCTGGAAGGACGAAGAGGGCAACTACAAGTTCTACGGCCGGTTCAACCAGGGCGTGGTCACGCTGAACCTGCCGGACGTCGCGCTGTCCTCCGGCGGCGACATGGAGAAGTTCTGGAAGATCTTTGACGAGCGGCTGGAGCTGTGCTACAAGGCGCTGATGTGCCGCCACAACCGCCTGAAGGGCACGCTGTCCGACGCTGCGCCCATTCTCTGGCAGGACGGCGCGATCGCCCGGCTGGACAAGGGCGAGAAGATCGACAAGCTGCTTTACGGCGGCTACTCCACCATTTCCCTGGGCTACGCGGGACTGTGCGAGTGCGTGCGCTACATGACCGGCAAGCCCCACACCGATCCGGCTGCGACGCCCTTCGCCATCGAAATCATGAAGCACATGAACGAGGCCTGCGAGCGCTGGAAGAAGGAGACCTCCATCGGCTTCGGCATCTACGGCACGCCGCTGGAGTCCACAACGTACAAGTTCGCCAAGTGTCTGCAGAAGCGCTTCGGCATCGTGCCCGGCGTGACGGACAAGGCGTACATCACCAACAGCTATCACGTGCACGTCACCGAGGAGATCGACGCCTTCAGCAAGCTGGCCTTTGAGGCCCAGTTCCAGGCGCTGTCCACCGGCGGCGCGATCAGCTACGTCGAGGTGCCCAACATGCAGAACAATGTGCCCGCTGTGCTGGAGATCATCAAGTTCATCTACGACAACATCATGTATGCCGAGCTGAATACCAAGAGCGATTACTGCCAGGTCTGCGGCTACGACGGCGAAATCGCCATCGAGGAGGACGCCGACGGCAAGCTGGTGTGGGTCTGCCCCAACTGCGGCAACCGCGACCAGAGCAAGATGAACGTGGCCCGGCGCACCTGCGGCTACATCGGCACCCAGTTCTGGAACCAGGGCCGCACCCAGGAGATCCGCGAGCGCGTGCTGCATCTGTGAGAACGTGCCGCTGAACAGAACAGGCCGGCGATGAGTGCCGGCCTGTATTTGAAAGGAAGTTTCCTATGCATTACGGCGAGATCAAGCGGTTGGACGTCGCCAATGGCGTCGGCGTTCGCGCAACGCTGTTCGTGTCTGGATGTACCAATCATTGCGAAAACTGTTTTCAGCCCCAAACCTGGGACTTCCATTACGGGCGGGAATTCACCGATGAGACGCTGACAGAGCTGCTCGACGCGCTCCGTCCGGACTACGTCCGTGGCCTGACGCTGCTGGGCGGCGAGCCGTTCGAGCCGCAGAATCAGCGCGAACTGGTGAAGGTGCTGCGCCGGGTTCGGGAGGCCTACCCGCAGAAGGACGTCTGGGCGTTTACCGGCTTCGTGCTGGAGGAGGAGCTGCTGAAGGACGGCTACGCCCGGTGCGAGGCGACCGACGAGATGCTCTCGCTGATCGACGTGCTGGTGGACGGCCGCTATGTGGACGCGCTGCGCGACCTGTCGCTGCAGTTCCGGGGATCCTCCAATCAGCGCATCATCGATCTGAATCGCACGCGCGCCGAGGGAAGGACTGTGCTTTGGCAGGAGGACTGACGCGCCTGTCGATGCGTCTGTCCGGCGTGCCGGACTGAGGAACGCCTGAATCGATTGTACGAATTGAAATGAAGAGAGAAGGACCCGCTTTGAAGGGCAGCAGCCGCTGCTTTTCAAGGCGGGCCCGTTGCTGTCGAGCGGGGGCGGAAGTTGTGTCCCCCGGGCGAGCTGTCGGAAGGAACGGCTGCGGAATATCCATAGCTTCAAATGGATAGGTCGCTGCGGATGGCCGGCGAGGCGAAAGCCGCACGCCGGCCGCCCTCATATCTTTGCTGTTCAGGATGACAAACGCATGGGATCCTTTATCCGCCCTTGTATTCTTGCTGTGCCTGTGATATACTTTCATAAACCGGGCGTGCTGAAGGAGCCTGACTTCCGATGCACAGAATCCTCCCCCAAAGGAGAAACGATATGCGGCTGAATTTCACATACGATCTGTCTGCGCACCGGATCCTCCATGACAGGGAGGTGCGCTCCCGTCTGCCGAAAATGCGCTCCGCAGGTGTGGAGACAATTTTTGTATTTGGCTACTTCTACGGGCACTTTGAATCTTCGGAGGAGGAGATTGCGAAAGCGCGATGCGTGCTGGAGGACGAGGGGTTTCGCACCGGCATCATCAATCTGCCGTGCGGACACGGCGGGAACGCGCTGGATCCGAACGATGAAACGCTGCGGCTTGAGATCAGCGACAGCTGGCGCATGCGTGCGGACAATGCGGGACGGCTCTCTCCGACGGCGGCGTGCATTGAGGAGAAAATGATCGCAGACTCGCGGGCAGCAAATGCAGCATTCCGCCAGATGGGTTATCGCCGCCTGATCTGCGACGACGACCTGCGGCTGGGACCGTGGGGAAAGTCCATGTGCGGCTGCTTCTGTGATCGCTGTATGGCTGAGTTTTCCAAGCTGGCAGGGCGCACCATTGCCCGAGCAGAGATCATGAAGGAGGAAAATGGCGCGCTGCGCGCCCGATGGATGGACTTCCAGTGCGCAAAAGTCACGCGGTTCCTCACGGAAACGACGCCGCCGGACATGCAGGGTGGCATCATGATCATGCACAACGGCGACCGCCGGCACGGAATCGATATTCCTGCGATCCGGGCGGCAATGCCGGAGGATTTCATGCTGCGCGTGGGGGAGGGGCATTTCAGCGATGCCGCATTTCTCGCCCCGTGCGCACAGGCGAGCATAGAGGCGAGTATTCTCACGCATCTGACACTCTTCGGAGACGATGCACGCTGTTACAGCGAATCGACCGTCTTTCCGGCAAACGCACTGTCGCCGGAAAACTGGATCCGAAAAATGGAGCTCGAGATTCGATGCGGGCTGAGAAATCTGTTCCTGATGAGCGGTACGTGGTTTTTCACCGATCCATATTGGGATATGCTGGAAAAGGAGCTTCCGCGCCTGGCAGAGCTGGCGCAGGCGCAGCCTCTGCCGCATGAGACGCGCGACTTTATTTGGCAGATGTGATCTGTTCATCCTTTGGGACAATGCACTACTTTCTCCTGTTTTGGTGAATGTGTCGTTGCCCGACGCTTCAATGCGAATATCGATACTGGGCTGATCCTGCACGGGAATACCGCTCCGCGCGGGGCGGTTTTTTCGCTGTAAGGGCTTTTGAATCAAGCCCCATATTGGCCTCACGTGCCGCCTGAACGCTGCCTGCGGGAAAGCCGGGCCTGCACATTATCTGCGCCATTTTGATGAACCTGTCGCTGCAAGACCAACATGTCGGAGAACGGTTTGACGAACTGGAAGATGTATACCTCGGTACTGTGAAACAGCTCGTCAAAGCCCTGGAATGCAGTGAACATCGGCGACACGATGGTCATCAATTCCGGATCGACGATGGACAGCACAGGAAACATGGAGCCATAGCCGCCAAAGTCGATCTTCTCACTGGTTTTGTTCCTGGAAACGATGCTCCATTGGTCAACCTCACCGCCGGTTTCCGCCGTGGCCGTGATCGCAACAACCGGCAGCGGCCGTCCTTTCCCGTTGCCGCCGGGGATATCGTCCTCCACGAATCGCAGTTGTTCACTGCCATGGCTGCGATGGGCCGAAGGTTGACCATGCGACCGCCGGCGCCATCGAATGCGCGAGGATTGGAGCCTGCATGTCCGCCTGCTGCGTGATCGGGTAGCACGATGGTCTGCCGGATTATGGGAATCCAGTACAGACATGCCCGGAGACACTGCATTCAGCGGAAGACTGAAGAAGGGCATGCTGAACCGCCAGTTGTCCTATACGTGGAGCAGCCGCCTGCCTGCGGTTCCGCCGGAAACGGATTTTCAGAATGACAACCATCGCCTGTCCCTGTGGACGCGAATGTTCTATTCCTGTCTGGTGGATGCGGACTATCTGGACACGGAGAAATTCATGTCCGGAGGAATGGTTGAGCGCGGCGGATACGATCCTCTGTCCGAGCTCTGGAGCGGCTGAAGCGGCGCATCGCGGGCTTTTACCCGCTTAAAGGAGAATTGAACCGCCTGCGCTGCCGGATTCTGGAGGACTGCATGGACTCGGGCTCCGGGCAAAAGGGAATCTATACATTGAACGTCCCCACAGGCGGGGGCAAAACCGTAGCCTCGCTGGCCTTTGCGCTGCGTCATGCCGTGGAAAACAATATGGGCCGCATCATCTATGTGATCCCCTGCACGTCCGTCATCGAGCAGAACAACCGGAATCGGAAGCTCAAGTTTCGTTCAACAGAAGTACCATTCCGCCGGATGGTATCTTTTAATCAATGAAGTCGCCGCCGCTTCCGCTGTCGCTGCCGCCGCCGGAATCGGAGAAACCGCCGCCATCGCCGCTGCTGTCGCTCCAGCTGCTGTCGCCGGAAGAACTGGAACTGGAACTGGGCGCTTTGATTTCAGCAACCTCGCGGCCAAGGGAATCCATTGCATCATAGAGGGCCATGTCCTGCAGCCAGCGGTTCATATCGTCATCAAAGGTGTTCGTTCCGGTGGAGCTGGATTCAGGATACTTCAAGGACAGAGCCTTGGCCACCTTTTGACCGCTGCCCATTGCGACGGCATAGGCCATGTACTCCCGCCATATGGAAAATTCCGGGAGTTCCTTCTCCTCGAAGGTCGTGAAATCATCCAGAAACCGTTTGAAGGCTTGCCACAGGGCCAGGTCATCTTCCCCCTGCTGATCCAAAACATAGCAGGGAGCTTTCACGCACTTTCCCAACAGGTGGAAATAGATCAGCAAGATCATGGCCACCGCAAAGGTAATCAGGAAAACCTGGGCAGCAGCGACAAACTCAATCCCGTAATACAGGTCACTGAGCATGTGGATCAGCATCGCAATGATGCCCGCAGCCGCGGACAAGAGCAGGCGGAGCTTCCACCTTCGGGGGGAATACCTTTCAACATCCCGCGATTTGACCCTTTCTGCATGTTCCTTTTCCACAGCACTTTCGAAGCTGCTGCGGAATTTCAAAGCTGCCGACGGATTGTCCTTGATGTACTTTTTGAGGTCCTTCATGGAGATCCGCCCGCTTTCATCTGCCGCGTTCAACAGATAATTCCATAGGATCTCCTGATAGCCCGCAGCATGGGCCTGGTCCGCTTCTGCGCTCTCCTGCGGCGCAGGGGAGGGAAACAGCTTTTCGCCCAGCGGCTCATTCAGCAGAAGCTCGGTATCCTCTGCAGCCGTCCGGAAATAGACCAGCTTTTTCGAATTCAGTTCCAACAGCGTTGCAGAGAGCTGTCGGGAGAGACTGGACTTGCCGTCATAGAAATGCAGCAGCTTGTCGACGGTAGGCGCCGGCCGGTCATCCGGAAGATCACGGCAATACCGGGGAGACTGGGTGGGGCTGTTCCGGAACTTCTTCAGATTGTTACGATGCCGGATGCGCTTGATCAGTCCGAACACTCCGAAAAGCGCAAGAATCGGGAAGGAGAAGAGAAGAATGACGCAAGGTGTAACGAAGCCATATTCTTCCATGAAATCGCCGACGGAGTCGCAAATCCCTCTGCACTCCCACTCGATGGAACTCAAAATGGGATGCTCTGCTTCCCATGCATCCCGCTTGGCCACAAGCTCGGCCCAATAGGCGTCCCGTTCGGCCCGCTCACGCGCCTCTTCCTCCCGCTTGGCGTTCGCGCTGTCGGCCAGTTCCTTTTCCTCGGCCAGAATTTCGTCGAGCGCCTCGCCCTGCTGCTCCCATCCGCCGGTGAAGCAGTACGCAGGCAGGGTGGAACGGACATCGACGATTGTCCCCAGCGGGACGTTGTCCACCTGCAAGGCCGCAGAGCCGTCCGGCTGCTTTTCAAATGTACCATTCAGCGGCCCGTGCGCCCAGATGTGGAACTCCTCTGCCGGGCTGTCCGCAGGCACCGTCAATGTGGCGGTGAGCGTGCCAATGTCGGAAATGCCGGACTCTCCGGTCAGGTTCCAGAAAAATTCGCCCACATCGGAATAGAGCTTCACTGCATTTTCAACTCGGTAGCCGATCCGGATGATGCGGGTCCCGTCGCCCTGCTGCCGGAAATAGACGTGGACCGTGTTTCCCTCGTCGTTATCCTCCACGGCAAAGGTGTTCTCGGGGCGGTTTTCATTGTCCGGTTCGTCAAGCTGTGCCACAGGCGTCCCGTCAATCGAGACCTGCCAATCACTGAACGCCCGGGGGCCGGTGAACAGATTGTTTACCCTATAACGGGTAAACTCACGCTCACCGTTGAACACGATTTCCCTTGTTTCGGTAATAAGCGCGCTTCCATCCTCCTGCAATGCAATGTCAAAGTGCAGAGAATGCAGCTCCGCGCTGGAATCCTCCGCCTGCGCGGTCAGCGAAAGCAGGGGAATTGTCAGCATAACAAGGAAGAAACATAGTATCTTGCGCAAAGAACGCTTCATGGCACGACCTTCTTTCATCGAGTATCTCTATCAGAACCTGACGGTGACCTTTGCCTTTTCGGATTCCTCCACCTTGAAGAATTCCTCTTTTTGGAAGTGGAACATCTTCGCGATCAGATTGGTGGGAACCGTTTCAAGCAGTCTGTCATAGCGCAGGACGGTGTCATTGTAGAATTGGCATCGGAAGCAAAAGAACAAGGGCGATTGGGATGATGATTGCCATATTGTTTTCTCCTCTTTACAATGATATGGACTGACGGC
>JBJEUD010000023.1:23903-25929 GCA_051883655.1 Candidatus Faecivicinus sp.
ACATTGTATGGTGGATTTCAAGAAATTAACATTAACCAAAAGTTAGGTCTTTCCGCGAAAACCGCTTGAAAATCCGCACGTCATGCTTTGCAGGAAGCATCAGAACCGGAAAGGTCTTCCGGCGCCAATGGGTCACCCGGGGCGCGGCTTTCGACAAATCACCCATTCACGATTCGGCAGTCTGCGCCTCATAGGCGACGGATTCGGATTCTCTGATAAAAGCGGCATCCGCATAGATGCTGTCATAATCCGGATCGACAGGCGTGAGCATCAAATCTCCATATTCATCCAGGCTCGCATCCATCACGTAGCTTCCGTCGGAAGAATACAGCTGCAGTGCATTTGCTCCGGAAGCGACAAACGTGCCATCGGCAAAGGGGTATCCGCCGGTGCCGTCTTCATTGATTGCATTGTAGTAGACCCAGGTTCCGTCGCCATAGATACAAATGCTTTCGGCATTCAGATCGCCATACTGGTACCACCAGTCAAAGAAGGCGATGCAATCCTCCAGGCTCTCTCCATTGGCGCTCGGATCATCATCGATTTCCCCGGTCTGGACATAGGAAACGGACGTGAGCTCAAGGGAATTCACTGCATCCCAGTACTCCTCTTCCATGGACTCCGCATAATCCGCATCCATCTTGAATGCAAACGCATAGGTATGGGTATCCGTCTGCAGGAAGGTCATCCTCCACAGGCAGGTATCTTCATTTTCACCGGTCGTAAAGTGAATGTCATGGACGGGATAGGTGAACTTCATCGTAAGCTCCTGATTCTGGCTGACCTGATAATCCATGATCTCGGTTTCGCTCACCATCGCAGCAAACTCTTCCATGAATTCCGGGGCGGTAACGTCCGCAAATTCGCCGTTATACGCACAGCAGTTCACGATTACCAAAGTTCCGTCTTCTGTCATGTCTGCATAGTAATAGCCGCCATTCCAGGAGGGATCATCGTACAGCGGCACCAGGTCAGCATACTGCATATCGGTTGTCAGAACACAGATGGAATCCTGCGCTTCTTCCCAGCATTCTTCTGTTTTTGTAAAGACGATGCCCTCGTCATTTCCCATATGGATGCTGTCCTCGGAATCCTGATAGATGCCCGCCAGCCATACGCCTTCCCTGTTGTACATGTCATAGCGGCCATTTCCATCTCCATATTCATCCACATATTCCAGATACCCCTGGCTATCCATATCTCCATTGATATAGATAAAGAGGCCGTCTTCTGTGATGGTAAGCGTTTCCTCCTCAGAATCCGCACTTTGCCAGCAACCCGCGATCACTGAAAAATCTGCTGCTTCCATCTCCTGTGCCAGCGCAGTCTGAACCGTGGCTGCAGACATTCCCGCTGCACCGAATACAAGAGCCATGATGACTGCCAATACTTTTTTCTTCATACCAGTTCTTCTCCTCCATGCGATATTCTTCTACTTCAGCCGAATTTACCATACTTCTATTGTACGAGGAAACATAAACAGCGGCTATTAACCAAAGGTTAATTTTTGTGCTGTCTGGAGCAGCTCCAGAAGCTGCTTTCTTTTCGTCCGGGTATCTCCTCCAATTTGAAGTTTGGAATAAATCCGGTTCACGTACTGCTTGACGCTGCCCTCTGAGAGAAACAGTCTTTCCGCGATCTCACGGTTGGAAAGCCGCTGTGCCATCAGACGAACGATCTCAAATTCCCGCTGTGTCAGCGAGTCGAACGCGGCCGGACGGGTATTCGCCGCCTTTCGCGCCTTTGCGGCTTCACCCAGCCCGATGATCTTTACGATCAGGTCACTCTTGATTTCCCGTGCCAGTATCGGCTTCAAATCGTCATAGTTTTCCACGAACGGCATCACAAAGCCGTCCTGTGCGGCATCGGAAAGCGCCCTTGAGAGCCATGCGTGCGCTTCCTCGGATTTTCCCAGCATCTCATAGGCCGCCGCGGTCTGAATGCGGATATGCAGCGCGACCAGCGCATAGTGCATCCCTTCACACAGAGCCAGCAGCCCCTCGCTGCGCCCGATCACCTTGGCGTA
>JBJEUD010000024.1:0-4377 GCA_051883655.1 Candidatus Faecivicinus sp.
TCCAACGGCTGCATCGGCACCGTGGACGTCAGCTATCCGTCCATCCCGCTGTTCCTGAAGTTCAATCCGGAGCTGGTCAACGCGCTCTGCCGCCCGATTCTGGAGTTCGCCTCCATGCCCGTGTGGGTTCACGACTTCGCGCCCCACGACGTCGGCCGCTATCCCTGCGCCATCGGCCAGGTCTACGGCGCAAACGACCGCCGCAGGACGCTCAACGGCGAGACCTTCGAACCCTACTATCTCTATCCCTCCACGGCCGACGTCTACAATTTCAGATATCAGATGCCCGTCGAGGAGTGCGGCAACATGCTGGTGATGCTGGCCGCCGCCCAGCAGTATGGCGCGGACAAGGCGCTGGCGGAGCAGTACCGCGGTCTGCTGGACAAGTGGGTGAAGTACCTGGTCGAATTCGGCGAGGATCCGGGCGAGCAGCTGTGCACCGACGACTTCGCCGGACATCTGGCCCACAACGTCAATCTGGCCGCAAAGGCCATCGTGGGCGTGGCCTGCTACGGACGCCTGATTGGCGACCCCGCCTGGGAGCAGAAGGCGAAGGAGATGGCCGGACGCTTCATGGAGAAGATCGGCGATCAGGGCAACACCCCGCTGACGCTGGACGGACAGGGCTGGAGCATGAAGTACAACCTCCTGTGGGACAAGGTGCTCAACCTTGGCCTGCTGCCCGACCGCTTCTACGAGGCGGAGACCCGCAGCTATCTGCCGCGCATCAACACCTACGGCCTGCCGCTGGACTCCCGCGCGGACTACACCAAGTCCGACTGGATCTGCTGGGTCGCGGCCATCGCGGAGGATCCCGAGGTGCGCAGGGCGCTCATCGCCCCCATCGCCCGCACGCTGCGCGAAACCACCACCCGCGTGCCCTTCTCCGACTGGTACGACACCAAGACCGGCCGCTACGTCCACTTCATCGCCCGCAGCGTCCAGGGCGGCGTATTCGCCCCGATGCTGAGAGGATAATCGCCGGAATACACTCCGGCTTTGGTTCGCTGTCCCCAAAACAGCAAAACCTCCGTATGGCTGCGGCCATACGGAGGTTTTTTACCGGCAGCGAAAAGCGGCCAGGGCACGCTGCTCCCGGCAAAGCGTGTCGAGGTGCGCTATTCTCATCCGCCTTACAGCAGATCTTTTATTGCCAAGGGCTTCTCGGGAAACTGATGCCGAATTCCTTCTTGGATCTTCAACTCTGCATGAATTCCCTTCTCATTCGCTGCTTCACAGAATTTTTTCGCCATTGGAAGGCAATCCTCATCATCTGATCCGCAAAAAATGTTGAGTCCAATACTCTTTTGTTTGATCGCAGTCATCAGATCTTCTTTGCATTCCTCGAGTACCGGAATCCATGGGCTTTGCAGCACCAGCACATCACAGCGCACAGGTGCGAGCAATATCGCCCGCAGGAGCATATCGCATCCCGCTGAAAACCCGCCGCATGCGATCTTCTTATAGCCCTTGCTCTGCATTTCCTCTATCGCTTCAGCGACCGGCAAACAGGACGCCTGGTCGTCGTTCCAGCGATATGTTCCATATCCGTCCGGCACGGCGCTCTGTATGGTTTCCAGCTGCCACTGATCGCCTTTGCTGAACATCGGCCGCCAGTCTTCCCTTGCAATCCGACCATTCTGCGTGTTTCCGTGAACCGCCAGAAACAGATTGTCAGCATTTTTCCTTTGCCAGCTGAACACCGCCTTCGCATTGGACGCCGCTTCCGCATAGCGATTATCCGAAAGGGATTTCAATGAAACAAACTCGGCGTTGTCTGCCAGCAGCCCGAGATCCTCATCCTCCAGCACCTCCGGGCGATACCACCATCCGTTTTCTGCAATCGCCCTTCTCAGCCATTCCAGAGCCTCTTCCGGACGATGGGCTCCCCCCGCCAGACAGGCAAGAAAATACAGCGTTTGAGGCCCGCAGTCCCTGGCATTGCTTTGGTATTCATCGAGCAGGAACCGATATGCTTCAGCATATCCGCTCTCTGCGATCGACAGTGTTTTCTCCAGCAGGTCATTCTCTTTGCCCACGTGAATGATCTCCCCTCTTCATCAGGAGCGGATGGGGATTTCGGCGCATCCTCCTGACACCCGCACTTTTTACAATCCATTCTCCGGCAGCAAGTGCTGTTTGATCTTGACCGGCGCCTTTTTTGCCGCTCACTTACACAATCAGATTCAATTCCGGATGTCTGCCCGCGACGACGGAGAAGGCGTCCTCGGCAATTTCAATGCTGAGTGCGATGTCCGCGTCGGTGAGGGCGGCGTTGATGAAGTGGTTGTGATGGCTGGTGATGAACAGGCCGCGGGAGACGCACTCGGCCACCCACTCCTGGTGGAGCATCAGGCTGTCGTCGTTGGCGATGCGCAGGTAGAACAGCGCGGGCTCGCCGGACACGACCAGATCGAACCCATGGCGCTTGCCCGCGTCCCGCAAGCCGGTCGTCAGCTTTTCGCCCATTCGGCGGAACAGCGCCGGCGTGTCGAGCCGCTTCATCTTGCCAATGCAGGCGATGCAGGCGGCAAAGGGCACGGCGCTCATCCAGTAGGAGCCGGTGAACGACAGCGACGACGCCGTCGCCTTCAGCTCGTCGCGCCCGCAGACGGCGGACATGTTGTAGCCGTTGGCCAGCGCCTTGCAGAAGCAGATCAGATCGGCCTTGAAGCCATAATAGTGATCGGAGCCCGCCAGATCGAGGCGGAAGCCGGCGCGCACATCGTCGATGATCAGCAGCATGCCGTGATCGTCGCAGAACCTGCGCACGGCAGCCCAATACTCCTTCGAAGCCACGCGGTTGTCGGCAAAGTTGCCATGATCGTAGGGCTGCGCGATCAGGGCGGCGACGTCGCCATTGCAGGCGTCATAGGCCTGCTGGAGCGCATCGAGATCGAACCAGGGCACCACCACGTTGTGCGCCACATCCTCGGGCAGGATGCCGGGATAGTCGGCGCGCATCGCCCAGGGATCGTTGCCGTGATAGTAGCCGCGCAGGAAGAAGATCTTGCGCTTGCCGGTGTGCGCGCGGGCGCAGAGCACGGAGAATGTGGTCGCGTCGGTGCCGTTTTTCATGAAGAATGCCCAGTCCGCCATGGCCACCGTGTCCACCAGCAGTTCGGCACACTCCACCATCTTGTAGGACGGCGCCGTGGTGCAGTTGGCGGCAGCCAGCTGCTCCAGGGCGGCGCGATCCACGTCGGGATCGCCGTAGCCCAGCACGTTGGGGCCGTAGGCGCACATCAGATCGATATAGCGATTGCCGTCCATGTCCCAGAAATAGGTGCCCTGGGCCTTCGACGCAATCAGCGGCCACTTCTCCATGGGCAGGAACAGGCCCTCCGACGGCCCGAGATGGCCGTATACCCCGGAGGGAATGACGTTCAGCGCGCGGTCAAACCACGCCCGGCTCTTTTCATGATTGTATTCGGGAAAGCTGCGCATGCTTCGACCTCCTCACGCCAAATAGACCGACACGCGGTCGAGAATCCGGTTGACATTGTCCAGCATGGAGATCATGCCGGACAGGCGGATGGTGCCCCGGCACATCTCGCTGATGGTGGAAACCGTGCCGTTGAACAGCCCGTTTGCCAGATCGATGCTGGCAAACTCCATCAGCGCCCGCGGCCTCTCCGCCGGCGCCTTGAAGGTGGTGAAGCGATGATCCTTCACCCGCAGCGTCACCGCCACGCAGTCGCGGATGCCCAGCGAGATGTCGCCGTCCACCGTGTATTCGGCGGAAATCTTCGCGATGGGATCATTGTTGGCCAGCGCGGAGATCGCGCCCGCGATGGTGTACAGCGTCAGAACGGTGCTCTCCTCAAAGAACGCCCGGTCCCGAAGCGCTTCCGCCGACGGCCGAAGCAGCTCGGTCAGGCGGTCGGTCAGCTTCGTAAACGGGCCCACCAGAAACGTCAGCAGCTGCACCGGGTTCTTCACGGGAAGTCCGGGCTTGCCGGAATCGATCATCGCGTTGAACTTCTCCGGGGACGCGAAGCGCATTTTGCAGGTGCAGCCCGCGCTGCCCTCGGTCATCCGGCAGCCATTTGCGTCAAAATGGAACGTGCAGCAGGGGCCGTCCGCCACCTCCAGGCACATCGCCACGGGCTTCTTCAGCCCGGAAAGGATGCGCTTCGCCGCATCGTCCAGCGCGCAGAGGTTCTCCAGCGCGCCCAATACGCCGTACATATTCACACAGGCCATCGCCTTCGTATCCTTCATGAAATGCTCCTTTCCGCAATTCGCAGGAATCGGAACTCATTATAACACAGCCCGCCCGATTGTGAAAGCGGAAGCGCGCAAAGATTTTCCGGCCGCGCACAAAAAGCCGCCCTGCGCATTCGCAGAGCGGACATCGCGCGCCGTTCTCAGGCG
>JBJEUD010000025.1:0-25727 GCA_051883655.1 Candidatus Faecivicinus sp.
AGATGATCAGCAGATCCTGGCCGTCCACGCGGCAGAAGTTCGGGCATTCCCACATGCTGCCCAGCGTGCCGTCGCTTTCGCAGAGGAGACCGCGGTATTCCCAGTGTTCGAGGTCGTTTCCGGTGTAGAGCGCAGCGCAGCCGCGGCCCTCATGGGAGGTGCCGGCCACCAGCTGCCACTTACCGTCCTGCTTCCAGACCTTCGGATCGCGAAAATCGGCGGTGCAGCCTTCGGGGAAGCGGGGAATCACCGGGTTCAGCGGGGATTTGACGAACGTGCGGCCGCCGTCGAAGCTGCGGGCCACGCACTGGGTCTCCTTGATGGGATTGTCTTCGTCGTGCGCGGTGTAGATCAGCGCAAGCGTGCCGCCGTCATCGACGCCGCTGCCGGAGAAGCAGCCCTTCTCATAGGGCTGATCGGGCGCGAGGGCGACGGGCTCATGCTGCCAATGGGCGAGATCGGCGCTGCTGGCGTGTCCCCAGTGCATCGGGCCCCATTCGGGCGCGTAGGGATAGTGCTGGTAGAAGACGTGATAGCGGCCGCCGAAGCAAACGAGGCCGTTGGGGTCGTTGATCCAGCCGCTGGGCGCGGCGAGGTGGTATTTCAGTGCGTAGGCAGAGCGGCGGACATCCCCGGCTTTGGAGAAGGCTGCGGCGGTGGCGCGATCGAGCATGGATTCATGGTTGGACATGATGCAATCACCTCACATAATCTGTGTTTTTATGGTATCACATTCCCAGGCGGTTTGCAACGGTTGCCAGAAAACTTGATCTGTGCTATACTGGATAAAAAAGCACTGCGAGGGAGAGAGATTATGCTGGAAGTTCAGAGCCATGCGCCGGATTTCGCGCTGCAGGACAAGGACGGCAGGGAGGTGCGCCTGAGCGATTATCTGGGGAAAAAGGTCGTGGTCTACTTTTATCCCAAGGACAACACGGCGGGCTGTTCCCGCCAGGCGGCGGAGTTTGAGGCGATTTACGGGGAACTCAGAGCGATGGGTGTGGAGGTGATCGGCATCAGCAAGGACAGCGCCGCATCCCATGCGCGCTTTGCGGCGAAGTACGGCCTGACGTTTGAATTGCTGGCCGATCCGGAACTGCAGGCCATCCAGAGCTACGGCGTCTGGCAGGAGAAGAAGCTCTATGGAAAGACGTCCATGGGCGTTGTGCGCACCACGTACCTGATCGACGAGCAGGGGAACATCGAGAAGGTGTGGCCGAAGGCCAAGGCCGCGGTCAATCCCGCCGAGGTGCTGGAGTATCTGAAAGGGACCGCAAAGTGACGCCGGAAAAAGAGAATTGCCGCTGAATGAAAGCATTCAGCGGCAATTCTTTGGTCGGTGGGGCGTTTGGATCACTCCACGTCCAGCCAGTTTTGAAGAAGGGCGCTGGAGGGATCCTGATCATCCCAAAGGGAGACGGAGATGAAGCCGGTATCGCGCAGACTGACGGCCTGACCGTCCGCAATGATGATGTGGTCGAGCATCGGCACGCCCAGCGGAAGCAGAGCGCGGAGCGCGTCGATCGTGCAGCGGACGTCCGCCTGAGAGGGGCGCAGCGATCCGCCGGGATGATTGTGGCTGAGCACGATGGCGCGCGCCTCGGTGGTGGCGACGCCCTGCAGCAGGTGCGCCAGATAGAAGGGCGTTTCATCAACGCTGCCCTTCTGCAGAAGTCTGCACTCGATCAGCTTCCCGGAGGCATCCAGGCAGAGCAGATAAAACTGCTCGACGGTGACGCCGATGTACAGCGTTCTGAGATATTCGCCCGCAATGGAGAACTTGTTCAGACGGGGATGCTCGCCGTACTGCATGTTCAAACAGTGGCGCGTCAGGTCGGGAATCAGCGAGAGCAGGAGCGCCTCCGATTCGGAGAGCGACTCCCGGGACAGGGAACAGTAACCGGACTCCAGAATGCTGCTGGGGGAGAGATAGTGCGCCTTGAGCTGCTTCAGCGTTTCGTCGGGCGAATCCTTTTTTCGCAAAAACTTCAGGACATCCCTGATGGCGGACATGCAGCGCTTTTGACGGCGCTCGGAAGCGGTCATGCGCCCAGTGCACCTGCTTCCTCCAGCGCGCGAAGGATGGGTTCGGGCTCCTCGATGCGCTCGCCGATGTACCAGCCATCCATCTCCTCGTCAAACAGCAGTGTGGCCGCGCCATCGACGAACAGACAGTTCTTGCCGATCGAGAGATCCAGCGAAAGCGGGGGCTCAAGATCGTACAGATCCAGGACATACTCCGATTCAGAGAGCTGTTCGCAGTCTTCAAAGCGATTCAAAAAGGATTTCAGAGCAGACAACTGTTCGGCGCTCATGGGGATTTTCATGAAATCTCTCCTTGCTTTTGTAAATTACATCTTATTTTACCGCAATTTTCCGGGTTTGACAAGCGTTAATCTGACCTTGAGGCCTTCCAATTCCGATCCTGTTGGCGGAATGGGTTGACCCGGGCGCGAATATTTCGTATAATAGAATTCAAAGCGATGTGTTTTATGCAGAAACTGCCTTGGATCAATTTGGAGGAAATCAATGAAAACTGCGTTCGGAAAACTGACCCTTATGGCTCTGGTTCTGGCGCTGTGTCTGTTGCTGCTGGCCCCGATGCGCTCCGGCGTGGAGGACAGATTGAAGGCCAGCATTTCCCAGGTCAGCCTGGACCCGGGGGAGACGGTGAAGGTGAGTTATGAGCTTCGCACGGAATCGGCGCAGACGGTGGCCTACAGCACGGATGACGCCGGCGTCGCGACCGTGGACCAGCGCGGCCTGATTACCGCGGTGGCTCCCGGAAAGACGAAGGTGCGGCTGACGGCCCAGGGAGGCGCAGCAGCGGCGATCGACGTGGAGGTGTCCGGCGTGCCGGTGAAGACCTTCTCGCTGAACACGCATGAATTGAAGCTGAACAAAGGCGATGTCAGCGGCCTGTCCTTTCAGTTCAATGCCGGCGCGACGGGGCAGTACGTCACATGGATGAGCGCGGATCCGGAGATTGCCAGCGTGGATACCGCGGGACGCATCGCTGCGGTGGGCGGCGGTCAGACCTGGATTACGGCGACGACTGCCGGCGGATTGACCGATTCGGCGCTGGTGTACGTCAATGTGCGCGCCAATGCCGTGCAGATTGCGCCCGGCGATCTCACCGTGGGCGTGGGCGCCACCTTCCAGCTGGGAACGCGCTATTTGCCGGAGGATGCCACCGATGAGCCGGTCAGCTGGAAGAGCAGCGCGCCGCAGGTGCTCTCCGTGGACGGCAGCGGCCTGACGCGCGCGGTTTCCGCGGGATCGGCCACCATCACGGTGACAACCAGGGACGGACTGACGGCCAGCACCGACATTCACGTCGAGCCGGCTTCCAAGGACTTCCAGATCAGCCCGACGGAGGCGAGCATCGAGCGCGGCGATACCTGCGCGCTGGAGGTGCAGTTTATCAATGCGGACGGCCAGGTGGACGAGAGCATGAACCATCATGTGGAGTGGAGCAGCTCGGATCCCTCTGTCGCCACAGTGGAGAACGGCATCGTGACCGGCGTCGCCACGGGCATAGCCGCCATTTCGGCCAGCGCGGACGGATTCCAGGCCACCTGCACCGTGCGCGTGCATACCTCTGTTCAGGAGGTGTCGCTCAACATCACCGAGCAGACGCTGTACAGGGAGCAGACCGCAGAGCCCTTCCAGCTCAAGGCAACGATCGTTCCTGCAGATGCGGACGATCCCAAGCTGATCTTCACCACCGACAATCCGCTGGTGGCCAATGTCTCCGACGCCGGGCTGGTGACCATGACCGGAGGCTACGGCACCGCGGTGATCTCCGTGGAAGCCGCCAGCGGCGCCAAGGCAACCTGCACGGTGAACGTCATTGTTCCTTCGACTGGGAATGAAGAGGAGACACAGCCCTGACATATGGGCCGCATACAACACAGATGATCCGCTTTTCAACGCTGATGTGAGCGAAAGCGGATCATTTTGTCAGCGCGGCAGGGAGAGGAATAAAGGAAAAAAAATGAAGAAATTGCTCAAGACGTGCTGCGGGCTGCTTTTGGGCGCCGTGCCGGAGATCGGCGCGCTGTACCTGGGCGCGCGGATGTTCCCCTGCCTCTGGGCGAAGGGCGCGGCCTGGGGCTGCATCGCGCTGATGCTGGCGTGGCTGATTGTCGATCTGGCGCGCATCTTCCGGAAGAAAGAGCGCGAGCCTGCCAATGTCGTAGCAGAGCGGGAGAGGAATCTGCAGTTCCGGCAGTCGCTGGAGCGCGATCCCGAACCGGAGAGGGCGGCGCTGAACCACATGGCGGCGCGAATTTGGCGGATATGGGCGGCGTGGCTGATGCTGACGCTGATGGTCGGGTTCTTCCTGGGCGCGGGATACGGCTTTGCGACGAAAATGCCCCTGCTGTTCTGCTTGCTGCTGGGTGTGTTGGTATTGGCGTGGATGCTGGCGTTCGGGCTCTGCAGGCCGAAGCTGGTCGCAGTCAATCCCCGCGCCGAGCTGGGCAGGAGCGACTTCCCGGAGCTGTTTGCAATGGTGGACGAGGTCGCCGCGGAGCGCGGCCATCGCCGCCGCATCCGCATCTTTATCGGGGATTGGAGCATCGGCGTGTTCCGGGAGCGGAGCTTCGACGGACTGCTGCTGCCGTCGATTCTCACGGCGTACCTCACAAAGGGCGAGCTCAAACAGGTGCTCCGGCACGAGCTTTCCCATCTTGTCAGCGAGGATTCGAAGATGGAGACACGCTGGATGACGATCCTGGCCCGCAGGGATTGTGCGAATGCCTTTGCGGAACTTTCCTGGATTGGCTGTGAGCCGGTTCTGAAGCCTCTGAGCGCATTTGAGGAGCGCCTGCAGCGCTATCGATCGCTGGTGGAATGCCGGCTGGAGCGGGAGGCGGACAGCTTTCAGATGACGGAGGACCAGGCCCGGCAGGCGGTCGCAGCCATCGCCAAGGCGGCGTTTTATGCGCGGTTTGGCGAGGAGGACAGCGCGAGCACCTTTCGCTGCTATGCGCCGGAAAAGCCCGAGCCGATCCTCACTTCCATCCGCAGGGCGGCCTTTGAACAGATGCTGGCGGAGCGCGGGAAGCTCTGGCTGGAGGAGCTCGAGCGTGAGATTCCCGGCGCGTTCGACTCTCACCCTGTGTTCAGCCAGCGCCGAAGGGCCTTGGGGGTCGAGGAATACAATCCCTTCGAGCGGGAGACCGATGAAGCGTGGCTTGCAGAAATGGAGAAGCTATGCGCCAGGGAAGATGAATGCTGCGCGCAGGATCCCGAATACGGCGCCTTGCGGGAGAGATTCTATCTGAAGCGCCGCGAGGCGATGGAGCTCAGCGAACGGACCGGGGATCCGGTGCATGCGCTGCCCATGGAGAAGCTCATTGAGGCTGCTGCGGCCTGGTACGGCCTGGATACGCCCAGGGCCATGGAGCTCCTCCGGGGCGCGTCCCTTCGCGAGCCGGACAATCTGCAGGTGAAGCTGATGCTGGGGGAATGGCTGCTGGCAGCGCGGGACGACGCTGGACTGGAGCTGCTCTATCAGGTTGCGGAGAATTTCAACTATGCCGTCGAGGCGCTGAACGCCATTGGCGAGTATGTTCATCGCCGCGGCATGCGGGAGGCGGTGGAAGAGTATCAGGCGCGGGCAGGCGAGCTTTTGCAGCGCGCGGAGAACATCCAGTGCAATCTGGGCAGCATCCGCATCGGCGATCTCAGACCGTTGACGCTGCCGGACGAGCGGCTCGGCGAATTGGTGAGCCGCATGCTCGAACTGGGCGGCGGCAAAATTGCGGCCATCGGCTGCGCGGCCATAAGCAGCGGCGAGACAGATGATGCGCACGTGTTCGTGCTGAAATTTGCGGATGCCGGCGATGAGTCGCGCAATGAGCAGATCATGGAAGCCGTTTTTGAAATGCTCGATCGCCAGGCCGGGACCTATGCCCTGCAGGATGAGTCGAATATCCCTTTGAAGAAACTGGAAAAAGCAATTCCCGGAAGCAGCGTGTATGCCCGGGAAGCAAATTCGGATTGAAAGCCCTCATGATCAGGCGCGCGGAAGCGAAGGCTTCGGCGCGCCTGATCTTTCTAATGGCCGCGCAACGTTCGGAAATCCGGGCGCAGGATGGGACGTCTTTATGCCATCTTAATCCCGTTTGAAGGATGTTCATGCCAATTTTATGAGGTGAATGCGATAATAATGCTGTCTTATACAATGGATGAGGACGGTTTTCTCATGAGAAAGTATTTTGACAGGATTCATTTTACATCGTTTCAGATCATCATCATGGGCTTTTCGCTGGTGATTCTGATCGGCAGCCTGCTGCTGATGCTGCCCTTCGCCCGGGCCGGGGCGGGGTGCGCGAGCTTCGGCGAGGCGCTCTTTACGGCGACCTCCGCTGTATGTGTGACCGGCCTGGTGGTTCAGGACACGGCGACCTACTGGTCGGGCTTCGGCCAAGCGGTGATCCTCGCGCTGATTCAGATTGGCGGCATGGGCGTGGTCACGGCGGCGGTGGCCGTGGCGATGGTTTCCGGCAGAAAGATCAGCCTGATGCAGCGCAGCACAATGCAGGAGGCGATTGCCGCGCACCACGTGGGCGGCATCGTCAAACTGACGGGCTTCATTCTGAAGACGACGCTGGTCATCGAACTGACGGGCACGGTGCTCCTCGGCGCTGTCTTTGCGAAAGACTTCGGCCCGGTGAAGGGCGCGTGGTACGGGCTGTTTCACTCGGTCTCCGCGTTTTGCAACGCCGGGTTTGATCTGATGGGCGCGCGGGAGCCGTTCTCCTCGCTGACGAGCTATGCGGACCGCGCGTTGGTCAACGTGGTGGTCATGGCGCTGATCATCGTGGGCGGCGTGGGCTTTTTGACCTGGGAGGACGTGAAGTCCAATCGATGGCACTTCAGGGCCTACCGGATGCAGAGCAAGGTGATCCTTTCCACGACCGGGATTCTGCTCGTGCTTCCGGCATTGTTCTTTTATTTCGGCGAGTTTGCCAGGCCGGAGTGGTCGGACATGGCGGGCGGCGAGCGGCTGCTCGGCGCGCTGTTTCAGTCCGTGACGCCCCGAACGGCGGGCTTCAATACGGTGGACCTGACACGGATGAGCGAGGTCGGCCGATTCCTGATCATCATTCTGATGCTGATCGGCGGCTCGCCCGGCTCGACGGCGGGCGGCATGAAGACCACCACGCTGGCCGTGCTGTTCTATTCGGCGATGTCCGTGTTCAAGCGCAGGGAGACGATCCGGTGCTTCGGCCGAAGAATCGAAATTGACGCGGTTCGCAGCGCTGCAACCATACTGGTGCTGTATCTCGTGCTGTTCCTCGCGGGCGGACTGGCCATCAGCTGGATCGAGGAGCTGCCGGTGCTGACGGGCCTCTTCGAGGCGGCGTCCGCCATCGGCACCGTTGGATTGACGCTGGGAATCACGCCCCAGCTGTGCGGCGCGTCCAGAGCCATACTGATCGGGCTGATGTTTTTCGGCCGCGTGGGCGGCCTGACCCTGATCTTTGCCGCCGCATCGGGAAAGCGCCCGTATGCAGCCCGGCTGCCCAAAGAGAAGATCACCGTGGGATGAACAAAGGAGTGGAGAAGCATGAAATCGATTCTTCTGATCGGCCTTGGAAGGTTTGGCCGCCATATCGCCGTAAAGCTGCATGAGCTGCGCCATCAGGTGATGGCCGTGGACTGCGTTGAGGAGCGCGTGAACGCGGTTCTTCCCTACGTGACCAACGCGCAGATCGGCGACAGCAAGAACGAGGAGTTCCTGGCCTCTCTGGGCGTGCGCAACTACGATGTCTGCATCGTCGCCATCGGCGAGAACTTCCAGAGTTCACTCGAAACCACATCGCTGCTCAAGGAGCTGGGGGCGAAGTTCGTGGTCTCCCGCGCCAACCGGGATGTGCATGCCAAGTTCCTGCTGCGCAATGGCGCGGATGAGATCGTCTATCCCGAAAAGCAGCTGGCCAAATGGACGGCGATTCGGTACACCTCGGACCACATCTTCGATTATATCGAGCTGGAGGGGGACAACGCCATTGTCGAAGTCTCCGTGCCCGCCGCATGGGTGGGAAAGTCGGTGGGAGCCCTGGACGTTCGCCGGAAATATGGCATCAACATGCTGGCGACCAAGCAGAATCACCGCCTGAATACCACAGTGACCTCGGAAACAGTGCTGACTGCAAACGAGACGGTGCTCGTCCTGGGGAGCAATCGCGATATCCAGCGCTGTTTCCATATATGACCTCTGTGGATTTCCGGCGGGAGGTGACGTCATGAGGGACTTTCTGCTCGCTCTGGTAATGCTGGCCTGCGCCGGCTTTGGGTTCTGGCTGATGAAGCGGCTGGACCGCTTTCTGGAGACGCGCGTGAGCGATGAGGACGATGGGGGTGAGGAACAGGACAGCTATTGACGCTTTCCAACTTTTTCAACATGATGGGGCTGGAAAAAAACATCGTGCAATGCTATAATGATCGAATCAATCACCGCGAAGACGGCGGCGCGGAGGGAATCACATGGAACGCAGGGAAGAGACGGCGCTGGATCACCGCGGGCACCTGAAGATCTTCTTCGGATACGCGGTCGGATCGGGCAAGACCCACGCCATGCTCACGGCGGCGGACGCGGTCCGGCGAAAGAAGATGGATGTCGTCATCGGCTTCGTGGACATCCATCCGGGAACGGCGGATGCGGCGCTGATGCGCGAACTGGAGAGCCTTCCGCTGAAAAACTGCGGCATGAATGGGCGAAGCTGCCGGGAGTTCGATCCGGATGCTGCGCTGCGCCGCAGACCCCAGCTGATTCTGGTGGACGACCTCGCTCATCGGAACGCGCCGGGCTGCCGCAACAGCATGCGATATCAGGACGTGGAGGAGCTGCTGAAGGCGGGAATCGACGTCTATACCACCGTGGACGTTCAGAACATCGAAAGCCTGAACGATACGGTGACGTCCATCACGGGGCGGGCGGTTTCAGAGCGCATCCCCGATTTCGTGTTCGACCAGGCGGATCAGGTGGAGCTGGTGGACATTGAGCCCAGCGAGCTGATCGAGCGCATGAGCGCGGGCGGCCTGTCGGATGGAGAGGCGCTTTCGGGGCTCTATACGCCGGAGAAGCTCACCGCGCTGAGAGAGCTGGCGCTGCGGCGCTGTGCGGATCGCGCCAACCGGATCGTCAGCGCGCGGATGCGCCAGCGCAGCGAATATCGGGCGGACGAGCACATCCTGGTGTGTCTCTCTTCCGCGCCCTCCAACGCGAAGATCATCCGCACGGCGGCGCGCATGGCCAGCGCGTTTCACGGCAGCTTTACGGCGCTGTACGTGGAAACGCCGGGCTTCGCTGCCATGGAGGAGGAGGATCGGGAGAGACTGCGGGCCAATATCCGCCTGGCGCAGCAGCTGGGCGCGAGCATCGAAACGGTCTGCGGCGACGATGTGCCCTATCAGATTGCGGAGTTTGCACGGCTGTCCGGCGTGTCGCGGATTGTGCTGGGGCGCAGCGCCGCGGCATCCAATCGCATCTTCAGGAAGCCCACCCTCACTGACAGGCTGATTGCCACGGCGCCGAACATTGATATTCACATCATTCCCGACGCCATGCCCAGCCGGCGGTATCGCCCGCCGCGCGCGCCGGCGTCGGGAAAGCGCTTTTCCATCGCGGACACGCTCAAAAGCACGGCGATTTTGCTGGCGGCCACGGCCATCAGCACGGTGTTTTACAACCTCGGTTTCAGCGACGCCAACATCATCATGGTGTATATTCTGGGCGTGCTGATCACCTCCATTGCAACCACCCACCGGATTTACAGCATCGTCTCCGCAGCGGCCAGCGTCATCATCTTCAACTATATTTTCACGGAGCCGCGCCTTACGCTGCAGGCCTTTGACAAGGGATATCCGGTGACCTTCGCGATCATGTTCCTGGCGGCCTATATTACCGGCACGCTCGCGATTCGCCTGAAGAACATTGCGCGCCAGTCGGCGCAGGCGGCCTACCGGACGAAGATCCTGTTCGACACCGACCAGCTGCTGAACCGGGCGGACAGCCGCGAAAAGATCGTCACGGCGCTGGCCGGACAGCTGATCAAGCTGCTGAACCGGGACATCGTGGTTTACCTGTCGGAAAACGGCGCGCTGATGGATCCGGTTCTCTTTCCGTCCGATGCGCCGGCGGAGGCCGAAGCGCTGCTCTCGGAGAAGGAGCGCACCGTGGCGCAGTGGGCCGCGAAGAACAACAAGCATGCGGGCGCGACGACGGATACCTTTGCAGACGCGCGGTGCCTGTATCTGGCCATTCGCCTCAACAACCGCGTCTACGGCGTGGTGGGCATCGAGGCGCAGAACCGCCCGCTGGATTTTTTTGAACACAGCGTGCTGCTGTCCATGCTGGGCGAGGGCGCGCTGGCGCTGGAGAATGAAAAGAACGCCCGCGAGAAGGAGGAGGCCGCCATACTGGCCAAGAACGAGCAGCTTCGGGCCAACCTGCTTCGCGCCATTTCCCACGACCTGAGAACGCCGCTGACTTCCATTTCCGGCAATGCCAGCAATCTTCTCTCCAACAGCGCCAGCTTCGACGAGAGCACCAAGCGCCAGCTCTATTCGGACATCTACGATGATTCCATGTGGCTGATCAATCTGGTGGAAAACCTGCTCTCGGTCACGAGGATTGAGGATGGACGCATGAGCCTGCATCTCTCTGCAGAGCTGCTGGACGAGATCATCACAGAAGCGCTTCAGCACATCAACCGCCGAATCGTTGAGCACGAAATCACTGTGCACAGCAGCGAGGAGTACATTTTGGTGCACGTGGATGTCAAGCTGATCGTTCAGGTTATCATCAACCTCGTCGACAATGCGATCAAATATACGCCGAAGGGATCGCACATTGCCATCACCTCCGAAAAGCAGGGCGAATGGGTGCGCGTGCGCATTGCGGACGACGGCGGTGGCATCCCCGAAGAGATGCGGGAAAAGGTGTTCGACATGTTCTATACCGGCGCCAACCGCGTGGCCGACAGCCGCAGAAGCCTGGGCCTGGGCCTTTCGCTGTGCAAGTCCATCGTCACGGCCCATGGCGGAACCATCTGCGTCGGAGAAAACAAGCCCCATGGCGCCGTTTTCGAATTTACACTGCCTGCTGAGGAGGTTCAGCTTCATGAATAAACCCCTGATTCTGGTCATTGAGGACGACAAGCCCGTGCGCACGCTGATCACGACGACGCTGAAAGCGCACGATTACCGGTATCTGGAGGCGCCCACCGGCGAGACGGCCATCCTCGAAAGCACCTCTCATAACCCGGATATCCTGCTGCTGGATCTGGGCCTGCCGGATATGGACGGCGTGGAGATCATCCGGCGCATTCGAACCTGGTCCAATGTGCCGATCATCGTGATTTCCGCCCGCAGCGAGGATGCGGACAAGATCGAGGCACTGGATGCCGGCGCGGACGACTATCTGACCAAGCCCTTCTCCGTGGAGGAGCTGCTCGCCCGGCTGCGGGTGACGCAGCGGCGGCTGGCGATCATGAACCGGGACGGCGCGGCGCAGTCGGAATTCATCAACGGCAACCTGAGAATTGATTACGCCGCCGGCTGCGCGTATCTGAGCGGCGCGGAGCTGCATCTGACGCCCATCGAATACAAGCTGCTGTGCGTGCTTTCGCAGAATGTGGGCAAGGTGCTCACGCATACGTTCATCACGCAGAAAATATGGGGAAACAGCTGGGAGAACAACATCGCTTCGCTGCGCGTGTTCATGGCCACGCTGCGCAGAAAGCTGGAGTCCGAGCCCGGCTCTCCCCAGTATATCCAGACGCACATCGGCGTCGGCTATCGGATGCTGAAAATCGAATAGAACTCCGGAGATGAGCCCTTCAGGCTGCGTGGATTGCTGCCGAGGGCTTTTTCTGCACGATTTTTTATCATCGGACTTTACGAACGGACCGCGATGATTTATAATCATGGAAGGAGCGATGCTTTGCCAAATGGAATCAAGGAGTCTGACATGCCCAACATCATCGAAATCAGTGATTATTCCGCGCCGGAGCTGGATGTATTCGCCCGATTGACGGAGGCGCAGCTTCGCAGCCGGCTGGAACCCGAAAAGGGCATCTTCATCGCAGAGGGGACCAAGGTGATCGGCCACGCGCTGGATGCCGGATGCACGCCGGTCGCGCTCTTGATGGAGCGCAGAAAGATCGACGCCCAGGCGGACGGGATCATCGCCCGGTGCGGCGGGATTCCTGTGTATACGGCCGACCGGGAGATTCTCCGGAACCTGACCGGATATGCGCTGACCCGGGGCGTGCTGTGCGCCATGCGCAGGCCGAGGCTGCCCGGGGTGGAGGCGGTCTGCGATGGCGCGCGCCGGGTGGCCGTGCTGGAGAGCATCGTGGATCCCACCAATGTGGGCGCGATTTTCCGCTCAGCGGCTGCGCTGGGAATCGATGCGGTGCTGGTCACGCCCACCTGCTGCGACCCTCTGCACCGGCGCGCGGTGCGGGTCAGCATGGGCACGGTCTTTCAGGTGCCGTGGACGCGCGCGTGCGACAGCGCCGCGGAATGGCCGCGGCAGGGCATGGAGCGGCTGCGCGAGATGGGCTTCAGAACGGCCGCGATGGCGTTGAGCGACACCTCGGTCGCCATCGACGATCCGGGGCTCATGTCGGAGGAGAAGCTGGCGGTCGTGCTGGGCACGGAGGGCGACGGGCTCTCGGCCGGAACCATCGCCGCCTGCGACTATACGGTGCGCATCCCGATGGCCCACGGCGTGGATTCGCTGAACGTGGCGGCGGCGAGCGCCGTCGCATTCTGGCAGCTCAGGGCTCGATAGATGCAGACTGTTGATGTTCAGTTCAAAACACCGGTGTAAAATAAACTGGGTAGATTTGCGGCGCTGCTCGACGCTGCAGAGAAAAAGGGATTCGGAGGTAGCGGGAGATGCACATTGAATGGAAGTCCTGCTTGCGGGTCGGGGTATCCGCGTTTTTGCTGTTCCTTGCGATTTATTACTGGAAAAGTGTTTCCAACCTGGGCCTACTGGTGATCCAGGCGGCGGTGCCGCTGGTGACCGGCGCGGTGATCGCCTATGTGGCCAATATTCTGATGAGCTTTTATGAGCGCCGCCTGAAGCTGAAGAGCAAACACTGGCAGAAAATCCGGCGCCCTGCCTGCATGGGACTGGCGTTTCTCACGGTGGTGCTGGCGCTGCTGCTGCTGATTCGCCTGATCATTCCGCAGCTGGTTTCGTGCTTTCAGGTGCTCCTGAACGCGCTGCCGGGCGCGATCGAATCGCTGTACAACTGGCTGGAGGAGAACTTCAATATCAGCGCATGGATGGCGGAGCAGGCGCAGAGCATTCCCGAGAGTGAAACCGACTGGGAGAGCCTGCTGAAGAACGTGGTCAACGTGCTGTTCCACGGCGTCGGCGGCGCGATGAATGCGGTGGTTGAAGCGACTGCGTCGCTGGTCGGCGGCGTGGTGACACTGTTCCTGAGCCTGATCTTCGCGGTCTATCTGCTGCTGGGCAAGGAACGGCTGGGAAGCCAGTTCACCCGGCTGATGCGGCGCGCACTGGGCGAAAGCCGGACCGAAAAGGTCATTGCGACGCTGCGGGTCTTCGACGAATGCTTCCACAGCTATATTGTGGGTCAGTGCCTCGAGGCGCTGATTCTGGGAAGCCTCTGCGCAGTGGGCATGATGATTCTGAGACTGCCGTATTCCCTGATGATCGGCGCGCTGGTGGGCGTCACGGCGCTGATTCCCATCGCGGGCGCCTACATCGGCGGCGCGCTGGGCGCGGTGATGGTCTTTTCCGTCGCGCCGATGAATGCGGTGATCTTCCTGATTTTTCTGGTGATCCTGCAGCAGATCGAGGGCAATCTGATCTATCCGCGCACGGTGGGATCGTCGCTGGGGCTGCCCGCCATCTGGGTGCTGGCGGCGGTGACAGTCGGCGGCGGTGTGCTGGGCATTGCCGGCATGCTGCTGTTCGTGCCGCTCACGGCGGCCGTCTACCGTCTGCTGGGCGACTATGTGCGCAGGGGCGAAATCCAGCCGCAGCGCGCGGGATCAAAGAAGTGACGAAGAGTGCGGCGGAGCGATGGGCTCTGCCGCGCTTTTTCATTCCCGGATTCAGGAGGTATGTATGCGGGAGCTGTTTTCGGAAAAGACCTGCCGCTGGTTCGAGGCGGAGGTGGGAACGCCCACGGAGGTTCAGCGTCAGGGCTGGCGGGCCATTGCGTCGGGCGGGCATGTGCTGATCAGCGCGCCGACAGGAACGGGCAAGACGCTGACCGCATTTCTGATGGCGATCGACCGGCTTGACCGCCTTTCGCAGCAGCAGATGCTGGAGGAGAGGACGTATGTGCTCTACATCACGCCGCTGAAGGCGCTGGGCAACGACATCCGCGAGAACCTGCAGAGGCCGATTGAGGGCCTGGCCGCGCCCATTCGCACGGCGGTGCGCAACGGAGATACCACCGCTTTGGAGCGACAGCGCATGGTCCGCAGGCCGCCGCATATTCTGATCACTACGCCGGAATCGCTGTATCTGATGCTGACCAGCCAGAGCGGCCGAAGGCTGCTGGCGACGGTGCGGACCGTGATCGTGGACGAGCTGCATGCGATGATCAGCAGCCGGCGCGGAACGCATCTGATGCTGTCGCTGGCGCGCCTGGACGCGCTGTGCGCGCAGCCGCCGCAGCGCATCGGATTGTCGGCCACCATTCGCCCGCTGGATCTGGCGGCGCGCTGTCTGGCGGGGGAAGATGTGCAGATCGTCGCGCCGGAGATGCAGAAGAAGTCCAAGGTGCGCGTGCTGGCCGCGGCAAAGGATCTGACCCGGCTGCGGGAGTCGTCCATATGGCCTGAAATCTGCCGGGAGATCTACGAGGCCTCGCTGGACTGCCGGACGGTGCTGGTATTCTGCGAAGGGCGCGCCACCGCGGAGAAGGTGGCCCACGGCGTAAACGCGCTGGGCGGCGAGGGGTATGCGCGCACGCATCACGGCAGCGTTTCGAAGGAGCAGCGGATGGAGGCGGAACGCGCGCTGAAGTCAGGACAGCTCAAGGTGCTTTGCGCGACGTCCTCCATGGAACTGGGAATCGACGTGGGCGAGGTAGATCGGGTGATCCAGATCGGCTGTCCGCAGCGGATTTCCTCCGCCGTGCAGCGGCTCGGCCGGGCAGGACATCGTCCCGGCGCCGTCAGCTGCATGGACTTCTATCCGCGCCACCGCTCGGAAATGCTGCTGGCCGCAATGACGGTTCAGGGCATGCGATTGAACGGGATCGAGGCGGTGGAGCCCGAGGAGCTGTGCATGGACATTCTTGCGCAGCATCTGGTGTCCATGGCGGCGGCAGAGCCGTATTCGGTGGCCGACGCGCTGCGGATCTGCCGGAGCTGCTGGTGCTATCGGAATCTGAGCGAGGCGCAGCTGACGCGGGTGCTGCGCATGCTGGCCGGAGATGATGAGCACGACGCGGACCGGCCCGTCTCGCCCAGAGTCGACTACAATCGGCTGACCGGCGTCGTGTCCGGCAGCAATTACACCCGCATGCTGGCGCTTTCCTCCGGCGGAACGATTCCCGACCGGGGCCAGTTTGCCGTGGTGCTGGAGGATGGCGCGACCCATCTGGGCGAGCTGGACGAGGAGTTTGTATTTGAGGCGCGGCTGGGCGACAAGTTTTTGCTTGGGGCCTTTGCCTGGACCATTCTGCGGATCGAGCGAGACCGCGTGATCGTCCGGCAGAGCTCGCCCGAGGGCGCGCAGTCGCCCTTCTGGCGCGGCGATGGTCAGGGACGCAGCTTTGCCACCGGCGCGATGTTCGGCGGCATGCTGCGAACGCTGGAGGATGCACACGCATCCGGCGGCATGGTGAAGACCCTGAGCCGATGGACCGGGGACGAACAGGCAGCGCTGAACATCGCCGATTTCATCGGGGAGCAGCTGTCGGCCAACGGCTGTCTGGCCACGGACAGGACGCTGGTGCTGGAGTATTTTACCGACGAGGTGGGGGATCACCAGCTGATGCTCCACTGCCCGTACGGCGGCAGGGTCAATCAGGGACTGGCGATTCTGATGCGCGCGATGGCTGCTCAGGAGACCGGCTGCGATGTGCGCGCCTGGCACGACGACGATGGCGTGCTGCTGCATGTTACCGGTGGGGAGGTCCCGGAGCTGCTGATTCAGCGAATTCATCCGGATCATGTGCGCGATGCGCTGTGGAAGGAGCTGCCGGGAACGGCGCTGTTTTCGCTGCTGTTTCGCTATAATATGAACCGTGCGCTGATGATGGGCGTGCGCCCGGGCGGCCGGGTGCCGCTGTGGGTGCAGCGCATTCGCGGCGCGGAGGCGCTGGCGCGGGCGGGCGCACATCCGAGCCATCCACTGTTGGTGGAGACGCTGCGCGATTGCATGGACAGGCATATCGATGCGGATGGGCTGTCTCTGCTTCTGAAGGAGATCCGGTCGGGAAGGATCCGGCTGGTGACGCGGCGCGTGGAAAACGGCAGGCCGTCGCCGATGACGCTGTCGCTTCGCCGCCAGGTGGAGGCGGAGCTGATGTACGACTATGCGCCTTCCCACAATGTGGTTGCCGGTTTGCGCATCGTGGACGACACGCAGCCCACGCTGATGCCGGAGGCGGAGCCGATGGCGCTGGCGCACGCGGGGGTGAAGCCGCCCGACAGCGCGGAGGAACTGCACAACAAGCTGATGGCGGAGGGCGATCTGCTGGCCGATGAGGCGGAGGCGCCGTTTGAATGGATGCAATCGCTGCTGGAGCAGGACCGGGCGCTGTACATCGAGCCGGGGCTGTGGATCGCGGCGGAGCAGCGGGAGCTCTATGAGCGCGCGCTGACGGCGGGCGATGCGGAGGCGCTGCGGCGCGTGCTGCGCCGGTGCCTGCGCTATCGGGGGCCGATGGACGCGGCTGCGCTGGAAGAGCGCTATTCGCTGCCGGTGCAGGCCGCGCTGGACGAGCTGCTGGCGGCAGGCGAGATCGTCTGCGAAAGCGGTATGTACATTCATGCGGAGGCCTACCGGCGCGCGCAGCGGCTGACCATTCAGGCGCGCCGCCGGGCGATTCAGACGGCGGAACCGCAGTGCTATGCGGCGTTTCTCGCGGGCTGGCACCGCGAGAGCGGCGCGCCGAGGGAACGGCTGGCCGCCGCACTGCGGAGACTGGCGGGCCTGTATCTGCCGGTTGAGCAATGGGAGAGCGTGGTATTGCCCGCGCGGACATCGGGCTATCGCCCGGACATGCTGGATGAGCTGCTCGGGAGCGGCGAGACGACGTGGCGGGTGTCGGAGGACGGCCTGCGGCTGGCCTTTTTCTCGCCGGATGCGGTGGACTGGGAAGGGCCGATTCCGGAAAATGATCCCTCCGGGGAGGCGGGAAAGGTGCGCGAATTGCTGCTCAGACGCGGCGCGAGCTTTTCCGCCGCACTGGCAGCGGCGCTGCCGGGCGTGTCCACGGTGGATGTGCTGCGGCGCATGGCGCGTCTGGGCGATGTGGTGTGCGACAGCCTAGCGCCGATGCGCAGGCAGGCGGCCGGCTCCGGCCGCCGTCAGCAGGCGCGCAGCCGGTTGGCTGCGGTGAGCGGAGGGCGCTGGGAGCTGGCGCGGCCGGTTGCGGCGCCGACGCTGTCGGAGCGGCTGGAGGCGGCCTTCGACCGATGGGGCATCCTGTGCCGGGAGACGGCAGCGCTGGAGGACATCCGCTTTTCCGACGCGCTGGCGCTGCTGCGCCGGATGGAATACACGGCGGAGGCGCGCCGGGGTTATTTCGTAAAGGGGCTGTCCGGGGCTCAGTTCGTGCGCGCAAGGGATTTTGACCGCATCTATGCGGCGCTGCACGAGCCGGAGGCGGAATCCGTCTGTCTGAACGCCGTCGATCCGGCGCAGGCCTGGCGAAGGATTCTCAGGCCCGATTCGGAGCGGGCGTTTCTGTGCGTGCCGGGCACGGCGGTCGTGCTTGCGGGCGGCGAGATACGGCTGATACTGGAGCGGCAGGGCGCGCAGCTGCGCAGCTTCGGCGCGGAGCCGCAGGACTATGCCGCCGTTGCGGAGGCGTTCCGGGCGGGCCGGCTGTTTCCGCAGCTGCACTTGTTGACGGTGCGCAGCTATCCGGAAGAGGCGGCGTCGGCGCTGGAGCGGGCGGGCTTTGTGCGCGAAATGCGCGATTACGTGCTGGAAAAGCGGCGGATCTGAGGCGCGCTGCAGATGGACAAAAAAGCATCGCCAGCCGGGTTCGGCTGGCGATGTCTGTGCAGAAATTCAGTCGGCGAGGGTTCCCATGGGATCCCAGGGATCGAGGACCGTGGCCTTCTTTTCGGCCAGCGCGGCGAGCTCGCCCAGATACTCGCGCTCCACGGCGGCCTGATAGACGTATTCGTCGAACCAGGTGTCCGAGCAGACGTAGTAGCCCTTCTCGCCATTCTTGTCGCCCCAGCTGTTTTCGATCTTCCAGCGGTTGGGCTTGCCGTCCACCAGGTTGACGCCGGTGATGACCATGGCATGGTTCATTGCGGAGAACCAGTAGTCCAGCGCGTCGGCCTTGCTCAGTTGCAGATCGAGGCCGGTGAGCAGCTCGGCGTTGAAGCACTGGTCGTCCCAGATGCCCTTCTCGCGCTCGCCGAATTTGCCGACGTCGCTGCCGAACCAGACGACCTTGCCGGCCTCGAGCTGGCGGATGACGGACGCCTTGAAGTCGGCCATGTCCAGATTCAGATGCTTCACGGGCTTGCCGCCGACCACATTGTTCAGCAGCTTGACCTCGAAGGTCTGGCCGTAGGGCTTGTCCGCGGTGGGGGCGTGGGTGATGCTGACGATGCGCTTGAGCAGGTCGCCCAGATACTTTTCGCTGAAGCTCTTGGGCGTGAGGTCGCGGTCGATGTGATACTGCTTGTCCTTGTCGACATATTCGAAGTCGAATACCTTCGGCGGCTCGGTATAGCAGCTGCACAGGAAGCCGTAGATCTTGCCCAGCATGTCGGACTTGACCTGCTGGATCTCCGCCTCGGAAGCGCCGTCGGCCACCATCCTGCGCAGCTTGACGGCACATGCCTTCAGGTTGCGGTTGAGGATGTGGTTCATGTTGCCGGTATGGCAGGACTGGAAGGTTTCGCCATAGGCGCTCTTGGGCACCACGCCGTACTTTTCGACAATGTTGGCGAACATGTCCCACTGGCCGCCGTCGTGAACGCCCGTGGTGAGGATGAACGCGACCGTGCGGTCGGAGGTGGGCAGATCGGCGGTTTCAAGAATGCTCTCCAGGAAATAGTTGGCGCGCTCAAACTTGTCCCAGAAGGCCAGATAGCTCTGGGAGAGCTCGAACTGCTCGAGGTTCAGATCGTTGGCGATCTTTTCGCGCAGCACATTGGTGGCGGCGAACAGCCAGCAGCGGCCGCTGGCCTGCTGATTGGTGACCTCGAGCGTGGGAATATCGATGGAAAATTTCTGCTGCATGGAGAAGGAAGCCTTCGCAACATAGGTTACGTCCTTGATGTCCGCCTTGGACAGTGCAAGGCATGCCACCTGGCGCTCGGGGGAGGCGTTGTAAGCCTCGGACCAGCTGGCCAGCTGCTCATGGGTAATCGGCGTGTGGGTCATGATTGTGGATCCTCCAAATCATTTGTTTTCGGGCGACGGATTTCGCCCAGCTTCTACAATATAGTACGATCATTTCGAAAAGTCAAGCGCGCGTTCTATGCTTTTGGACTGCATTTTTTTCATTGGATCAGAAAGCACGCGGCCATTGCGGTGACATTTTTGAATTGTCGATAACTTGCCGGATGTGTATCGGCAGATACTGAGAATGATAAGAAAATAAAGATTAATTAAATCGCTTCATTTAGGAATGTTGACAATTTGATAGAAACGTAGTATCATGATAAACAATCCAAATTAGTTTGTAGGTGAGATGATATGTTAAGGTACGCATTGCGCAGAATGGTTACCTCCATTGTGACGCTCATTCTGGTCATACTGCTGACGTTCTTTCTGATGCAGATGGTACCCGGCGGCCCCTTTCTGGGCGAAAATGTCAACCCGGAAGTGACGCAGAAGCTGATGGAGAAATACGGCTATGACCAGCCCGTAATGACCCAGTTCATCAACTATATGAAGGGACTGATGAAGGGCGATATGGGCGTGTCCATGGTCACGAAGATGGGCGAGCCGGTCACGGATGTCATCGGTGCGTACTTCCCGGTGTCGGCCAAGCTCGGCCTGATCGCGCTGGCGCTGGCCGTCTTCATCGGCATCCCGCTGGGCGTGCTCGCGGCGGTCAAGCATGACTCGGCGTTCGACCGGGCGTACATCTTTGTCGCCTCACTGTTTGTGTCGGTTCCCAGCTTCATCATGACCTCGGTGCTGATGCTGGTCTTCGGCGTGTGGCTGTCCTGGCTGCCGGTCGCGTATCTGACCGACTGGAAGAGCTACATCATGCCCGTGTTCGGCATGGCGATCTATCCGATGTGCAATCTCGGACGCCTGACCCGAACCACGATGCTGGACGTCATCGGCCAGGATTATATCAAGACGGCGCGGGCCAAGGGCCTGAGCAATGTAAAGATCTACTTCAAGCACGCACTGCGCAATGCGGTGATCCCGGTTGTCACCTCTCTGGGGCCGCTGATCGCGGGCATTCTGACCGGTTCGTTCGTCGTCGAGAAGGTGTTTGCCATCAGCGGTATCGGCAAATACTACATCTCTTCGATCGGCTCCCGCGACTATACGCTGATCATGGGCCTGACCATCTTCTTCGGCGTGATCCTGGTCGCATGCAACTATGTCGTCGATCTGCTCTACGGCGTGATCGATCCCCGAATCAAGATGGAATAACAGGAGGGTAGCTGAATGAATTCGACGCTGAATGCTGAAGCGCTTAAGAAGCTGAACATCTCGCCCGACGAGCTGCAGCCGGCAACGGAGGCGGAAAAGGCCGCCAACGATCAGATGCGCCCCTCTGTTTCCTACTGGAAGGACGCCATGCGCCGCTTTGCCCACAACAAGCTGGCGATCTGCATGCTTTCACTGCTGCTGCTGATCGTGCTGGCCGCGATCTTTGGGCCGATTATTTCGCCCTATTCCTACAAATTGCAGACGGCCGATGTGCGCCAGGGCCCCTCCTGGCAGCATCCCTTCGGCACCGATAAGCTGGGCCGCGACCTGTTCGTGCGCGTGATGTACGGCACCCGCATTTCGCTGCTGGTCGGCGTGGTCACGATGGTTCTGGTCTGCATCATCGGCATCACCTACGGTGCGATTGCGGCCTATGCCGGCGGCATGGCCGACAACCTGATGATGCGCTTTGTGGACCTGATGTCCACCGTGCCGACGACGCTGATCATCATTCTGCTGTCCGTCGTCATGCGCGATCCCCTGAAGGCGCTGCTGGCAAACCCGAAGTTTGCGGGCATAGCCTCGCTGGGTTCCGGCCTGATTTCGATCTTTATCGTGCTGGCGCTGTTCAACTGGCTGGGCATGGCGCGTTCGGTGCGCGGCGCACTGATCATGAACCGCCGCCAGGAATACGTGCTGGCCTCCGAGGCCATGGGAGCAAAGTCCGGCTGGGTTATCAAAAAGCACCTGCTGCCGAACTCCATCGGCGTCATCATCATTTCGGCGACGGGCGTCGTTCCCAGCGCCATCATGACGGAGTCCTTCCTTTCCTTTATTGGTCTGGGCGTTTCCGCGCCTGTCCCGTCGCTGGGCTCCATGGCCAATGATGCGCTCAACGGCATCATCAGCTATCCGATGAACATGCTCTTACCGGCGCTTCTGATCTGCCTCATCATCCTCTGCTTCAACGTGGTGGGCGATGCATTGCGCGATGCGCTTGATCCGCGCATGCGCAGCAAGTAATTCCGGGCCGGACGACCAAGCAAGAGGAGCTGAACAACATGAATGAAAACAAATACGTTCTTGAAGTGGACGATCTGAGCGTTGAATTTCATACGCCCTCGGGCGTGGTTCACGCGGTGACGCATTCGTCCTTCAAGCTCAGACAGGGAGAGATTCTCGGCATCGTGGGCGAGTCCGGTTCGGGCAAGTCTGTGACGGCCAACGCGCTGATGCGCCTGCTGCCGCCCACCGCAAAGGTGACCGGCACCATCAAGCTCAACGGCCGCGACATCTCCACCATCAAGCAAAAGGAATTCAACAAGGTTCGCGGCAAAGAGATCGCGATGATCTTCCAGGATCCCATGACTTCGCTGAACCCGGTCTACACCGTGGGCAACCAGCTGGAGGAGACGCTGAAGCTGCACATGGGACTTTCCGGTGAGACGCTGAAGAAGCGCGCCGTGGAGCTGCTGGAGATGGTCAGCATCCCGCAGCCCGAGGTTCGCGTCAAGCAGTATCCCCATGAGTTTTCCGGCGGAATGCGCCAGCGCGTGATGATCGCCATGGCGCTTGCCTGCAATCCGTCGATCCTGATTGCGGACGAGCCGACCACTGCGCTGGATGTGACCATTCAGGCGCAGATTCTGGAGCTGATGAAGGATCTGCAGAAGAAGATCGGCACCTCCATCATCATGATCACCCACGATCTGGGCATCGTTTCCGACCTGTGCGACCGCGTCAACGTCATGTACGGCAGCCAGGTGATGGAGAGCGCAAATACCGACGACCTGTTCTATGAGACCGCGCATCCCTATACCGGCGGCCTGCTGCGCTGCCTGCCCGAATCGGTGCAGAACACCGAGAGCAAGCGCCTGGTGCCCATCGCAGGTTCTCCGGTGGACCTGATGATGCTGCCGGAAGGCTGCGCATTTTCCGCCCGCTGCGAAAACTGCATGAAGCTGTGCCTCACGCGGCGCCCTGAGCTCGTTGAGGTGGGCAAGGGCCACTATTCCCGCTGCTGGCTGGCAGCGCTCAGAAACGCAGAGCAGGGGGTGAAAGCATGAGCAAGAGTGAGTATATTCTCCAGGTGGAGAACCTTCAGACCTATTTCCCGGTGAAGAAGGGCCGGCAGCACGGCTTCGTCCGCGCGGTGGACGGCGTTTCCTTCAAGGTGCGCCACGGAGAGACGGTGGGCCTCGTCGGCGAGTCCGGCTGCGGCAAGTCCACGATCGGACGCACGATCATGCGATTCAACAATCCCACCGGCGGCAAAATGCTCTTCGATGGAGACGATATCACCAGCTGCGACATGGGCCCCTATCGCAAGCGCATGCAGATGGTCTTCCAGGATCCCTATTCCTCGCTGAATCCGCGCATGTCGATCGGCGAGATCGTCGGCGAGCCGCTGGACATCCAGTTTCCGAAGATGAATCCCAAGGAGCGCCAGGAGCGCATCCTGGAGCAGATTCAGCTGGTCGGACTGAACAGCGAGCATCTGTCCCGCTTCCCGCATGAGTTCTCCGGCGGCCAGCGCCAGCGCATTTCCATTGCGCGCTCGATGGTCATCAAGCCCGAATTCATGGTGCTCGACGAGCCTGTGTCCGCGCTGGACGTCTCCATTCAGGCGCAGATCATCAACATGCTGATGGACTTGCAGCAGCAGATGGGCCTTGCCTATCTGTTCATTGCCCACGACCTGGCCGTGGTTCGTCATATTTCCCAGCAGGTGGTCGTAATGTATCTGGGCCATGTGATGGAGATCAATGAATCCGAGGATCTGTACAAGCGGCCGCTGCACCCGTACACCAAGGCGTTGCTCAGCGCAATTCCGGTTCCGGATCCGAACACCAGCCGCACGCGCCGCCGCGAGATCCTTCAGGGCGACGTGCCCAGCCCGATCAATCCGCCGAAGGGCTGCGTGTTCTCTACGCGCTGCCGCTATGCGACGGAGGAGTGCCGCAGCGTGCTGCCGAAGGTGGAGGAGGTCACGCCCGGACACCTGGTCGCCTGCCACCACTACAAGGAGATCAACTGACGGATTTTAGAGAGCGAAACGGCTCTTTAGAATAATCTATATTTTAGGAGGAGTTTCACATGCGCAAGTTTCTTGCAATCGTCCTCGCAGCGCTCATGATGCTGTCCTGCGCTTCCTTCGCCATGGCGGAAGAATCCGAAGGCAACGTCATTACCTTTGCACTGCAGACCGAACCGAACCTCGATCCCCACTGGAATGCTGGTTCCACCGGCGCGCACCTTCAGGTGACCATCCGCGAGGGTCTGTATCGCGTGACCGCCACCGGCATCGAGCTGGCCGGCGCTGAGAGCGTTGAGGTCAACGAGGATGCCACTGTCTGGACCTTCAAGCTCCGTCAGGACGCCGTTTGGAACGACGGTCAGCCCGTTGTTGCCGGCGACTATGTCTATTCCATCCAGCGCCTGGTCGATCCTGAGATCGCCACGACCTACATGCGCGACTATGGCCAGTTCATCAAGAACGGCACCGCGATCATCGATGGCACCGCGGATATGTCCGAGCTCGGCGCCAAGGCGATCGACGACTACACTCTGGAGCTCACTCTGGAGAATCCCTGCACCTTCTTCGACACCATCCTGACCTATACCACCTTCTTCCCGCTCCGCGCTGACACCGTTACCGAGGACGGCACCGGCAACTGGGCCTGGGATGTCGAGAAGTCCATCACCAACGGCTTCATGAACATGACCTACTGCGATTCGACTCAGGAGATCGTCCTTGAGAAGAATGAGACCTATCATGACAAGGATATGGTCAAGACCGACAAGATCGTTGTCAAGCTGGTGGATGACAGCAACACCACCCTGGCGCTGCTGGAGACCGGCGAGGTCGATCTGATCACCACCTTCCCGTCTGAGGAAGTGGAGCGCCTCCAGGAGGCCGGCCTGTATCACTCTGCCCCCAACCTGGCCACCAACTTCCTGCTGGTGAACACCCAGGAGCCCGAGACCAACGTTCTGGCGGATGCGTGCGTTCGCAAGGCGCTGTCCCTGTCCATCGACCGTGACTTCCTGTGCAACGTGCTGATGCTCGGCACCAAGACCCCCGCTGTGTCCTATGTTGGCGGCGGCTTCCCGGGCAGCACTGCGGATCAGGACTTCCGCAGCGAGGCCGGCGATCTGTTCGCGACCGACGTCGAGCAGGCCAAGGCTCTGCTGGCTGAGGCCGGCTATCCGGACGGCGAAGGCTTCCCGGTCATCACCTGCACCTACTCCAACACCAGCGCCGACTACACCACTCTGTTCGAGTACCTGCAGGCGACCTGGGAGTCCGAGCTGGGCATCACCGTTCAGCTTGAGCCCATGGAGAATGCCGCAATGACCGAGCTGCGCGATGCCGGCAAGTTCGACATCACTCCCCAGGGCTGGGGCGCTGACTACATGGACGCTTCCAACATGCTGTCCATCTTCGTCACCGGCAACTTCATCAACGCCGGTCGTTACAGCAACGAAGTCTTCGACAACGCCTACAACACCTCTCTGCAGACCGTCGATCAGGCGGCCCGTATGGAGCTGCTGCACACCGCTGAGTATCAGCTGGTTGTTGAGGACAGCGCCATCATCCCGCTGTATCACTCCAACGCGGTTGCGCTGTACAATGAGGACGTTCTCGACAATGTCATCATCGGCGCCAACGGCAAGGTTCTGCTGACCCAGATCGTTCACAAGTAAGATCTTCCGTCAAGCGACAGTCCCTGCGGTTTTCCGCAGGGACTGTTTTTGTGCGCACCGGAACCGATCCGGAATCAGGCAAGCTGTTCTTCCTATGAACGAAAGAGGCCCTGCACCTGGGTGCAGGGTCTCTCAGAGTGTCAAAGAAGCCCCATTGCGTCATAGCAATGGGGCTTCAAGCATGATA
>JBJEUD010000026.1:0-4331 GCA_051883655.1 Candidatus Faecivicinus sp.
ACGTTGCCGTATACCGCAAAGGGCCGGGCACCGGCCACCGCATCACCGTGGGCGACGAGTTCGGCCATGAGGCAATCTCCCGCGTGGCTCAGGTGGGCAAGAACGTGAAGGACTTCGCCGTGGGCGACATCGTGTACCCCTATCCGCTGCTGGCCCGGGGGGACACCCGCCGCGCCGGCACGCTGGGCGCGTTCTCCGAATACATCCTGGTGCCCGGCGCGCAGCTGAACCGCCAGCTGTACCGGTTGGATCCGCGCATCCCCGTGCGCATGGGCTGCCTGATCGAGCCGTTCACCGTGGGCTGCCGGGCGGCGCGGCGCTCCGGACCGAAGGCGGGCGAAAGGGCCATCGTGTTCGGCGCGGGCACCATCGGCATCGCGGCGGCCATCGCACTGAAGCACTTCGGCTGCGGCAGGGTGCTCGTCTGCGACCACTCGGACTTCCGGTTGGGCAAGGCAGAGCAGCTCGGCTTTGACATCTGCAACACCGCCTGCAGTGACCTCGCCGCGCAGGCCGAGGCGATCTTCGGCACGGCGCCGTCGCTGTCCGGTCCCACCGCCGACGCAGACATTTACATCGACGCGACGGGCGCGCCGGACATCCTGCCCACCTGGCAGCGCATGGGCAAGATTGGCAGCCGCATGGTGGTCGTGGCGGTTTCTGCAGGCATGAAGGAGGTGGATGTGCTCCACATGACCTACGCCCAGCAGGCGCTGATCGGCAGCGGCGGCTACATGCCCGAGGACGTGGCGACCGTCATGGAGATCATGGCCGGCGGAAGGTGGGACATCGAATCCATCATCACCCACGAATTTCCCTGGGAACAGCTTCCTCAGGCCATCGAACAGGCCGGCGAGGTGGACGAGGCGCTCAACGTGATCGTCCGCTACGACTGATTTTCCCAACTTTCACATTAGAAGCGCGATTCGTTCGCGCTTTTATTCTGCGTCTCTTTCACATTTCAGAAACAAAACTCAGACAATTCAGCATTATTTCCGGGCTAAAATACGCCATGGATTCCATGGAGAGGGAGTGTTTGCAATGGAAAAACCGGCGATTGAGATCCGGAATCTGTCGAAGAGCTTTCGCGGACTGTACGCGGTGGATCATCTGAACATGACCGTGCCCGTGGGTGCGATCTACGGCTTCATCGGCGAAAACGGTTCTGGCAAGTCCACCACGGAGAAGCTGATCTGTGGCCATTTGGTGCCGGACGAGGGAAAAATTCGCCTGTTTGACCGGGACTACACCGACCCCGGCGTGCGGATACGCGTCGGCGCGCTGATCGAGAATGCGGGCTGCTTTCCCAACTCTAGCGTGTGGGACAATCTGATGATGCAGGCCATCAATCTGGGGCTGAAGAATCCCGGCGAGGAGATCGAGCGGGTGCTGAAGATCGTGCGCATGGAGGATTCCGCGCGGATCAAGTTCAAGTCCTGCTCACTGGGCATGAAGCAGCGCATCGGCATCGCCATGGCCCTGCTGGGCAATCCCGCGCTGCTGATTCTGGACGAGCCCATCAACGGTCTGGACACCGACGGCATGCGCATCATGCGTGAAATTCTGGTGGACATCACGCAGAAGTATCACTGCACCGTGCTGATTTCCTCCCACATTCTGGGCGAGCTGGAGAAGATCGCCACGCACTACGGCATCCTCCGCCAGGGCCGCATGGTACAGGAGCTGTCCGCAGCGGAGCTTGAAGGCCGGGCGCGGGTGTTCGTGTCGCTCAGGACAAAGGACATGCAGGGAGCAAAACGGGCGCTTGAGGCGCGCTACGCAGACGTGCGCGCGGAGGACGGCCTGCTGCGCGTCTACGACGTGGACGATTCTGAGGACATCGTCGATCATCTGATGAGAAACGGCCACGCGGTCAGCGAGATCACGCGAAACCGCATCGGCCTGGAGGAATACTACGTCGAGCTGATGTCGAAGAAGGAGGTGCGGTAAGATGACCGGCGCACGCGAATTGAGATTTGAATCTCCCAGCTTTGGAAGGCGAATCCGGGGCATGCTGGGCGTGGATTTCTATCGCCTGTTCCACACGCCCATGTATTACATCTTTCTGGCCATCGCCGCCATCATCCCCGCGATGATTCTGGGTACTTCTGAAGGGTTGATGTACACAAATACCTGGCAGATCGTCGCGGCAGATTCTCCGCTGTACGTGGTACACACCATCGGCGAATACGCCAACATGAACATGGTGTTCATCTTCGGCGGCATCATGGTCTCCATCTTCATCGGCCACGACTACAAGAGCGGCTACGTCAAGCAGCTCTTCACCACCCACGCAAAAAAGCAGGATTACATGATGAGCAAGGCGCTGGTCGGCGCATTCTCCATGGCCTGCATGTGCATCACCTACCTGTTGGGCGCGGTGGTTGTGGGCCTGCTGACCGGTACATCCTTCTCCATCAACATCGGCTCGCTGATCTTCGCGGTGCTGGGCAAGATGGTCATGAGCCTCGGCTGGGCCAGTCTGTACACCTTCCTGAACGTCATCTTCCGCCGCTACTTCGGCGTCTCCATCGCCTCGTCCTTCTTCTTCGGCACGGGCATCCTGATCATCGGCGCAGCGGCCATCCTCGGCAACAGCTCCGTGCTGAACATCTTCCTGTACGGATCGTCGGTCTACGCCTGCCTGTCCAGCAACCTGCTGACCCTGGTCGTGTGCCTGGCGGTCTCCCTGATCTGGTCGGTGATCTACACGCTGCTCGGCACCCGCATCCTCTCCCGGTGTGACGTCTATTAAGGAGGTGCGCAGAAAATGAATGCGATTGAAATTCGGGGTCTGACAAAAAACTTCGGCCAGAAGCAGGCGCTGAAGGGTCTGAACATGACCGTGCCCGCAGGCGCGATCTACGGCTTCATTGGCGAAAACGGTTCGGGCAAGTCCACCACGGAGAAGCTGATCTGCGGCCTGCTCCAGCCCAGCGGCGGCAGCATCCATCTGTTCGACAAGGACTATACGGATGCAGATGTGCGCGCAAGGATCGGCGTGCTGATCGAAGCGCCCGGCTGCTACTCCAACGCCAGCGTGTGGAACAACATGATGCTTCAGGCGGCGAATCTGGGCCTCAAAAACCCGGAAGAGGAGATCGCTCGGGTGTTCAAGCTGGTGCGGATGGAGGGCGCGGCCTCCAACAAATTCAAGAACTGTTCGCTGGGCATGAAGCAGCGCATCGGCATCGCCATGGCCCTGCTGGGAAATCCGGGCCTGCTGATTCTGGACGAGCCCATCAACGGCCTGGACGCGGACGGCATGCGCATCATGCGCGAGGTGCTGACGGACGTGACCCGGAACCGCCGCTGCACGGTCGTAATTTCCTCCCACATCCTGGGCGAACTGGAGAAGATCGCCACCCACTATGGCATCGTCCGCGGCGGAAAGATGATCAAGGAGATGACCGCTGCGGAGCTTGCGGCCGACTGCCGCACCTACGTCTCCCTGCGGGTGCGGGAACCCAATCGAACCAAGGCGGTTCTAAGCTGCCGCTACGCCCGGGTGGAGGAGGACGAGAGCGGCGCAATCCGCGTCTACGGCGCAGAGAGCCCCGAGAAAATCGTTAGCTTCCTGTATGAAAACGGCATACTGGTGCGCGAGATTCAGACCGCGCGGATCGGCCTGGAGGAATATTACATCGACCTGATGAAGGAGGCGCGCTGACATGAGCAACAAATCCCTTGCAAAGCGCACAAGGCGCATGCTGAAGGTGGACTTCCGCAGGATGTTCACCATGCCCTTCGTCTACATCCTGATCGGGATCTGCGTCGCAATGCCCATTCTGATTCTGGTGATGACCACGATGATGGACGGAAGCGTCCGCATCGACCCGCAGACCGGCGTGGAAACCGTCGTCGAGGGCTTCGACAATGTCTGGCAGATCATCGGCACAGTCAGCGGCGAGGGTGGCATGGGCATGAGCATGACCGGCATGTGCAACATCAACATGCTCTGCTTCCTGGTGGCCGTTCTGGTCGGCATCTTCGTTACGGAGGACTTCAAGAGCGGCTATGCCAAGAACATCTTCGCCATCCGCGCTAAAAAGGGCGACTACGTGGCCTCCAAGACGCTTGTGTGCATTGTGTGCGGCATGCTGATGTTCCTGGGCTTCTTCGCAGGCGCGATGGTCGGCGGCGCGATCGCAGGACTGCCCTTCAATCTGGGCTCCGCCAGCGTGCCCGGCGTGGTGATGTGCATGCTGTCGAAGCTGCTGCTGGTGGCGGTGATGGTTCCCATCGATCTGCTCTGGAGCGTGGTGGGCAGGCAGAGGACCTGGGTCTCTCTGGTGGGATCGCTCTGCACCAGCATGCTGTTCTTCATGATG
>JBJEUD010000027.1:0-4317 GCA_051883655.1 Candidatus Faecivicinus sp.
TTTCAAGGATCGCGCCCCGTCCGCTTCGGTGTTTCGCACCGTCGCTCGCGGCAACAGATAGAATTATATCATCGCCGGGCTCTTTTGTCAACCCCCTTTTTCAAGAAAATTTCAGCAGCATGGAAAAGCCTGAAAACCGCTGCGGCGCAGGCACTTTCGGGCTTTTCCGGCGTCCGTTCCGGAGAAATTTCCAATGTTAAGAAAAGTTTTTTCCGATGCTTTGCCTTTCCGAAAGCCTCATATCCTTTTGAAAAACGGCGTATGGTGGAGGGACGGCGAGGTGAAAATATGCGAAGAGTGCGGACGATTCTCTGCCTGATCGTGATCGCGCTGTGCGTGCCGGGCATTCTGCTGGCATCGAAGCGACTGCCGCTGAACAACGAACCCCTGGTGGCGAAGAAGTACGCGGGCTGGAGCGGTGTGCTGCGCATCTGGGCGTTCGAGGGCTGGACGGGCGGCGAGAGCCTGGCGGGCTGGATCAACCGCTGTGCGGCCGGGTTCGAAAAGGCGCACAACGGGGTGTACGTGCAGGTGAAATATGTGGATGCGGACGTGCTGGTTCAGCTGGGGCAGACGGGCGTGCGCCCGCCGGACATGATTCTCTTCCCGCCGGGACTGCTGGACAGCGCGGAGGGGCTGTCCCCGATGGACGAGCTGCCGGTGCGCGCCGCGCTGTCGGAGGCCGGCGGGGGCTATGCCGCGCCGGTGGCGCTGGGCGGCTACGGCTGGGCGGTGAACGCCGGGGCCGAGGGCGCGGCGATCCCGCCGGACGAGGACTGGCGCAGCTGGTCCCGCGCCGCGGCTGCGCTGGGTGCGCCGGAGGAACCGGAGGCGGAGCTGGAGCTGACGCCGCCGGGGATGGATCTGGGGCTGCCCGCGGTCTCTTCCATGGAGGAAATCACCGTGCAGGATGGCGCGCTGACGCAGTTCATCAACGGCAATCTGGGCGCGGTGGCGGTGACGCAGCGGGAGCTCTCCCGGCTGACGCGGCTGAGCGAGCAGGGGCGCGGGCCGGAGTGGACGTTTCTGCCGGGCCGGGGCGCGTACACGGACCAGGTGCTGTATCTGGCGGTGCCGGCGGGAGAGGACGATGTGGTGGCCCTCTCGAAGGAATTTGCGCTGTGCCTGCTGGCGGATGAAAGCCAGTCGCTGCTGGCAAAGTGGGGCGCGTTCCCGACAACGGAGGCGGACTCCGGCGCGGCGGGCAGCCTGTACCGGATGGACCAGTGGCTGCGGCAGGACGGGCTGAGCGTTGCGCCGGCGTTCGGATGAAGTACGAACGTTGTCCGCGGCGCTGCGGCCGGAATGTTCGCCAAATCGCGAATTGAGAAGGCAATGTGACAAATGTTCATTCAATTCCAATGAACCTATATAATAGGTAAAGATTTGTCCAGATTCATTCAAAATTCGCATTTCCCGGTTGAGGAATCGAATTAAAAATGCTATAATGGAACCAACGAAATCTACGGAGGAAGACATGAAGCAGATCATTCCATCGGAGCTGAAATCCAGAACGATTTCCTACATCATCGTGGTGGCGGCGGGCATGGGCATGCTGGCGCTGCTGATGTACTTCCAGCCGATCTGGGCCATGATCAAGGAAATTCTGGGCGTGACCTCGCCGTTCCTGGTGGGGTTCGCGCTGGCATTTCTGGAGCTGCCGATTCTCAAGCGGGTGGAGTGGTTTTTCTCCAAGACGCTGTTTCGCAAAAAGCCGCATCCGCGCATCAGCCGCGCGCTGGGCGTGACGATTTCGCTGCTGGTGGTGCTGGCGGTCATCGCGAGCTTCATGGGCATCATGCTGCCGCAGCTGATCGTGTCCATCAAGCAGCTGGTGAGCCTGACCACGAAGTTCATCAACGACAATGTGGAGCACCTGAACGAAATTCTGGTGCGGTGGGACTTCATCAGCTTCGAGGGCGAGGAGCTGGTCATCGCCTGGGAGAACATCCTGTCGGAGGCGTCGAACTACATCGCCATCCTGGTGGACAATCTGATGGCGATCTCCAACACGATCTACTCGGTGATCTTCAAGCTGTTCGTGGGCCTGATCACGGCGTTCTATCTGCTGATGGACAAGGAGCGGTTCTGCGCGCAGGCCAAGAAGATCTGCTATTCGCTGATGAAGCAGGAGTCCTGCGAGACGCTGATCTACTGGACGCGCCGCGCCAACGGCATCTTCGCGGGGTTCATCTCGGGCAAGATTCTGGATTCGCTGATCATGGGCCTGCTGTGCTACTTCGGAATGCTGCTGTTCCGGATGGAATATCCGCTGCTGATCAGCGTGATCGTGGGCATCACGAACGTCATCCCGTTCTTCGGCCCGTTCATCGGCGCGATCCCCAGCGTTCTGATCCTGCTGATCGTGAACCCGTACAGCGCGCTGTGGTTTGCGCTGTTCATACTGGTGCTGCAGCAGCTGGACGGCAACGTGATCGGCCCGCTGATTCTGGGCGACTATGTGGGCATCTCGCCGCTGTGGATCATGATCTCCATCGTGATCGGCGGTGGCCTGTTCGGATTTGTGGGCATGCTGGTCAGCGTGCCGGTGTTCGCGCTGATCTACGCGATTGTGCGCACGGCGATCGAGACGCGCCTGAAGCGCCGGGGTCTGCCCGTTCACTCCTCCAACTACAGCGACGCACCCGAGAAATTCAAAAAAAATGATGCAAACTGAATTCATCAATGAAATCCGCGCGCAGCTGGGCGACGAGCTTCCGGCATTTCTGCGCGCACTGGACGAAGCGCCCGCGCTGGCCATGCGGATCAATCCGCTGCGCCCGGGCGCTTTTCGCGCTGCTGAGGAATATCTCGGCGCGCCGGTGCCGTGGGCAGAGTACGGCTATTATCTGCGCGAAAATGCGCGCCCGGGGGCGTCGCTCGCCCACGATCTGGGCGCGTTCTATCTGCAGGAGGCCAGCGCGATGGTCTCGGCCAGCGTGCTCGACGCGCAGCCGGGGGAAAGGGTGCTGGATCTGTGCGCCGCGCCCGGCGGCAAGACCACGCAGATCGCCGGGGCCATGATGGGCGAGGGCCTGCTGGTGAGCAGCGAGCCGGTGCCCAGCCGCGCGAAGGTGCTGGCGGAGAATCTGGAGCGGATGGGCGTGGTGAACGCGGTGGGCGTGTGCGCGTATCCGGATCAGCTGGCGCGGAAGTGGCCGGGGTACTTCGACGCGGTGCTGGTGGACGCGCCGTGCTCCGGCGAGGGGATGTTCCGTCGGGAGCCGGCGAGCCGCGAGGAGTGGCAGCCGGGCAGTCCGGCGGGATGTGCGAAGCGCCAGGCGGAGATTCTGGACAGCGCCGCAGAGCTGACGCGCCCCGGCGGGCGGCTGGTGTATTCCACGTGCACGTTCAACCGGATGGAAAACGAGGGGAGCATACAGGGCTTTCTGGAAAGGCATCCGGAGTTTCATCCGGAGGAATTTTCGCTGGAGGGAATCGGGGATTCGAAGGACGGCATGCTGAGGGTATGGCCGCACAGGGTGCGCGGCGACGGGCATTTTGTGGCCAGACTGCGGAAGGATATGAAGGAGACGAGGCCCGCGAAGAGGAAACGGGACGGCGGAAGGAGAAAGGCGGAGGAGGTTTTGCTGGAGGGATTGCTGGAGAGACTGGAGCGGGAGAGCTGCGAGGTTCCGGAGTGTCTGCGGGAGGGAAGACTGATCCGGCAGGCGGATTATGTGCATCTGCTGCCGAAGGATGCGCCGGAGCTGGAGGGGATCAGGACGGTGAAGCCGGGATTGTGCCTGATGAAGGTGGGAAGGAGCCATGTCCAGCCCATGCCCGCATTGGGCAGAGCCTGTGGAATGGGGAGGAATCTGGCGCGGGCGAGAAGGATTGTGGAATTGACCGACGAGCAGGCCAGAAGAGCGAATGCGGGCGAACGATTGAGCTTTGAGGACCGGGAACCCGGCTGGACTTTGATGACCTGGAACGATCTGCCCCTGGGCTTTGTGAAGAACCGCACCTGAACCACGCCCGAACAGAAAGGCGGCAGCAAAAGGGAGTCCAGAGGGCGAAGCCCTTTGGCGCAGTCCAGGGCGCGCAGCCCTGGCCGCCGGAGGCGCCCATGGAACGCTGAACTACGCCGTAACAGAAAGGCGGCAGCAAATGAGGAGTCCAGAGGGGATCATCCCCTCTGGCAGGGTTCCAAGGGGCAGCGCCCCTTGGGCCCATCCAACGCTGCTGAAAAACAGAATAGAAACCCGCCCGTCTGACACCAGAGAACGCAGCGAGACGAAGGCCAAAATTTCGCGAGATGTTGCGAACGTGGGGTCAGACGGGCCGCTAATTCGCGAGCGTCCTTGAAAAATTTCA
>JBJEUD010000028.1:0-25161 GCA_051883655.1 Candidatus Faecivicinus sp.
GAGCGCCTGGTGGTCACCGGTTCGATGACCAAGATTCTCGGCATTCCCGGCGTGCGGCTGGGCTATCTCTGCGCGCAGCCGCAGATTCTCGAGCAGCTGACGCGCTATCAGCTCACATGGGAATTGAGCTGCTTTGCCGAGGCGGTGGCATGTGCGCTGCCTCGGCATGAAGCGGAGATCCGCGAGGATGCGCGCCGCAATGCCCAGCGGCGGGAGATGCTGCGCGCGGCGCTGGAATCGCTGGGCGTCTATGTTTATCCATCGGAGGCGGCGTTTCTGCTGGCGGACCTTGAACGGCCAGCGGCGCCGATTGCGAAATCTCTGGAAGAGAAGAAGATCCTCGTGCGCGGATGCATGAACTTTGACGGGCTGGACGACGGCTGTCATCTGCGCCTGGCGGTCAAGGACGAGAGATCCAATCGAAAATTCATTGAAGCATTGCGGGAGGCACTGAGATGCGCGGAAAGTCATTGATGTTTCAGGGCACAGGCTCATCTGTGGGAAAATCCATGCTGTGTGCGGCGGTATTGAGAATCCTTAAACAGGATGGGCTTCGGGTTGCGCCGTTCAAAGCGCAGAACATGGCGCTCAATTCCTTCGCGACGTCGGAGGGTCTGGAGATGGGACGCGCCCAGGTCACACAGGCGGAGGCTGCGGGGATCGAGCCGTCGGTGCGGATGAACCCGGTCCTGCTCAAGCCCACGTCCGACCGGCGAAGCCAGGTTATTGTCAACGGCAAGCCCATCGGAACGATGTCCGCAATGGAATACGATGCCTTCAAGCCGCGCCTGCGCGAGATGGTCAGGCAGACGTATGACGCGCTGGAGGCGGACGTGGATGTGGTGGTCATCGAGGGCGCGGGCAGCCCGGCGGAGATCAATCTGAAGAAGGGCGACATCGTGAACATGTCCATGGCAAAGAGCGCCGACGCGCCGGTGATTCTGATTGGCGATATCAATCCGGGCGGCGTGTTCGCGTCGCTCTATGGGACGGTCAAGCTGCTGGATGAAGAGGAACAGGCGCGCATCAAGGGGATCGTCATCAATAAATTCCGCGGCGATGTGAAGATTCTGGAGCCGGGCCTGAAGATGCTGGAGGATCTTTTGCACATTCCGGTCATCGGCGTCATTCCCTGGATGGAGATCGACATGGAGGATGAGGACAGCGTCACGGAGCGCTTTTCCCAGCGCTCAGGCCAGGGCCGGATTCGCACGGCCATCGTCCGCCTGCCGCACATTTCCAACTTCACGGACTTCAACCTTCTGAGCGGCGAGGCGGATGTATCGGTGAGTTATGCGACCCGCGCTTCCGAGCTGCAGGATGCGGATATCATCATATTGCCCGGAACGAAGAACACGATCGAGGATCTGAACTGGCTCAAGCAGCGCGGCATGGCGGACGAAATCATTCGCCATGCCCGCCGCGGCGGCATGGTTGTCGGCATCTGCGGCGGATATCAGATGCTGGGAGAGACGCTGCGCGACCCGCTTCACACGGAATCCCGCATTCCTGAAATCGCGGGCCTGGGGCTGTTGAATTTCGATGTGACCTTCAACGCCGAGAAGACCACTGTGCAGGCGCACGGCAGCATTCGGTGCGAATCCGGATGGCTTCAGGAGCACAATGGGCTGATGCTGGACGGCTATGAAATCCACAGCGGTGAAAATGCCTTTGGTGAGCGCTGCATTCCGTTTTTGTATCTCAATGGCCGCGAGGCCCCGGACGGCGTGGTCAATCCCGGAGGAAATGTGATCGGCAGCTACCTGCATGGCATCTTCGACACGGGCGCGTTCTGGCGCATTCTGGTCAATCGGGTGCGCATGCAGCGCGGTCTGGATGCCAACGAAGGCGAGGTGCTCACGATCGAGGAATTCCGCGAGCGCGAATTTGACCGCCTGGCGGACATCGTGCGCCAGAATCTGGATATGGATGCGGTCTATCAAATCATTCGGGGCGAAGAGGTGCCCTGCGGGCGGTGGAACGATGAGGAGTAGCGCGCCGAGAATGCTGATTGCCGGGACGGGAAGCGGCTGCGGAAAGACCACGGTGGTCTGCGCCATTCTGCAGGCGCTGAAGAATCGGGGATATGACGTGGCCTCGTACAAGTGCGGGCCGGACTACATCGATCCCATGTTCCATTCGGAAGTCATCGGCACGCCCTGTACGAATGTCGATCTGTTCTTTTCGGATGCGCGCGCCGCAAGGTCGCTCTTTCTGAAGCACTCGGCGCAGTTGAATGTCATCGAGGGCGTGATGGGCTATTACGACGGCATGGCCATGGACTCTCCGGAGGCGTCTGCGTGGCATGTGGCGCAGGTGCTGCAGGCGCCGGCGGTGCTGGTCGTCAATGTGCGCGGAATGGCGCTGTCCGCAGCGGCGGTGGTCCGGGGATACCTGGAGCTGCGCAAGCCCAGCGGCATTGCCGGCGTGATCCTCAATCACGCGACGTCGATGACCTATCCCGCGCTCAAGGCGGCGATCGAAGGGGAATGCGGTGTTCGCGTGTACGGATATCTGCCCGACTGCCGGGAATGCGCACTGGAGAGCCGGCATCTGGGCCTCGTGACCGCTCAGGAGGTGGAGAACCTTCAGGAAAAGCTGCAAACACTGGCAGAGCGCGCGGAGAAGAGCGTGGATATCGACGGCCTGATCGATTTGATGAGGGCCCAGCCGCCGCTGGAAGCGGAGATGCGCTCCAGCTCTCGGATCGGCAGCGTGCGGGTGGCGGTGGCCAGAGATCGGGCGTTCTGCTTCTATTATCGGGATAATCTGGAGCTTCTCGAAGAGCTGGGCGCAGAGCTGATTCCGTTCAGTCCACTGAGCGATCACGCGCTGCCCCAATGCGACGGTCTGATTCTGGGAGGCGGCTATCCGGAGCTGTATGCGGAGGCCCTCGGCCAGAATCAATCGATGCTGGAATCCATCCGCACGGCGGTCCGCAAAGGTCTGCCCACCATCGCAGAGTGCGGCGGTTTTATGTATCTGACGGAGAAAATCGGATCCCATGAAGAGGCGGGGGCGATTCCGACCCGCTGCTTCGATACGCACAAACTTTGCAGATTCGGATATATGACATTGACAGCAGAGCGCGAAAGTCTGCTTCTCGCAGAAGGAGATTCCGTTCGGGGGCACGAATTCCACTATTGGGACGCGGAGAATCCGGGAGAGGACATGCTTGCCTGCAAGCCCTCCGGCAGGCAGTGGCGCTGCGCATGGGTCAGCGATACGCTCTACGCGGGTTATCCGCATCTGTATTTTCCCAGCAATCCCCGGACAGCGGAGCGTTTCGTCAGGAAATGTCTGGAAAGGAAGATGTTGAATGAAGCCGATGGAAATTGAGAGACGCAGCTTTGAGATCATCACGGAGGAGCTCGGCGACCGGAAGATCGATCCGGAAAACGAGCTCGTGGTGAAGCGCGTGATTCATACCACCGCGGACTTCGATTATTATGAAAATCTTGCGTTCTCGCAGCACGCAGTGCCTGAACTGATGAAGGCGCTGCGGGACGGCTGCGACATTGTCACGGATACCACAATGGCGCAATCCGGCATCAACAAGCGGATGCTCGCGCGCTTCGGCGGACGGGCGCTGTGCTTCATCGGAGACGCCGACGTCGCCGAGGAGGCGAAGGCCCGGGGCGTGACCCGCTCGCTGGTCTCCATGGAAAAGGCTGCGCGGCTGGAAAAGCCGCTGATCTTCGCCATCGGCAATGCGCCCACCGCGCTGTTTTCCATCTGCGATCTCATGCGGGCCGGGAAGCTCCAGCCGAGAATGGTGATCGGCGTGCCCGTGGGATTCGTCAATGTGGTGGAGGCCAAGGAAGAGGTCATGCGGACGGCGGAGCATTATATCGTCGCCCGGGGGCGCAAGGGCGGAAGCAATGTTGCTGCGGCGATCGTCAATGCAGCGCTCTATCAGTTGGTTCAGCGGGAGGAATGAGGAATGGTACACTTTGTAGGCGCAGGCTGCGGCGCGACGGATCTGATCACGGTGCGCGGAGCAAAGCTGCTCTCGGAGGCGGACGTGATCATCTATGCGGGTTCTCTGGTCAACCCGGAGCTGTTAAAATATGCGAAACCGGAATGCGAGCTTCACAACAGCGCAAAGCTCACGCTGGAGCAGGTGATTGAGATCATCCGCAATGCCGAGGCGCAGGGCAGGACGACGGTTCGCCTGCATACGGGGGATTCCAGCATCTATGGCGCGGTACGCGAGCAATTCGACCTTCTGGAGAAGCTGGGAATCGAATACGATGTCTGCCCCGGCGTGAGCGCCTTCTGCGGCGCGGCCGCCAGCCTGAAGGCGGAGTACACGCTCCCGGACGTGAGCCAGACGGTGATCATCACCCGGATGGAGGGCAGAACGCCTGTGCCGGAGCGGGAGCGGATTCGCGCCCTGGCGGTGCACGGCTCTACGATGGTGCTGTTCCTGAGCACCGGCCTTCTGGAGGGTCTGCAGGCCGAGCTGATGGCCGGAGGCTACGCGCCGGAAACCCAGGCCGCGATCGTTTACAAGGCCAGCTGGCCGGAGGAGAAGATCTTCCGCTGCCATGTCAGCGAACTGGCGGAGACGGCAAAGCGGAATGGCATCACGAAGACGGCGCTGATTCTCATCGGCAATTTCCTGGGAAACCGCTATGAGCGCTCCAAGCTCTATGATCCAGGATTTACGACGGAATTCCGGGAGGCGGAAAGGTGAACCGCGCCGCAGTTCTTTCCTTCACCCAGCGCGGTGCGCAGACCGCTGCGCGCATTGCCGAGGTGCTGAAGGACTCGCACGACGTGGCCCTGTTCTCGCCGAAGGGCGGGGAAAAGGGCGTCGTGGGAAGACTGTTCGAGGAGATGGATGCGCTGGTCTTTGTGGGCGCGTGCGGTATCGCTGTGCGCGCAATCGCTCCGTTTCTCAGGAGCAAGACCACGGACCCCGCGGTGATTGTGGCGGATGAGCGCGGCATCCATGTGATCTCGCTGCTCTCGGGTCATGTTGGCGGGGCGAACGAGCTGACCCGGCGCATTGCGGCCGGGATTGGCGGCACGCCCGTCATCACTACAGCCACCGACGTGAATCGCCGGTTTGCGGCGGACGAGTGGGCGGCGCGCCATGGCGTTGCGATTCAGTCCATGCAGGCGGCGAAGCGGTTTGCGGTGGAAATTCTCAAGCGGGATCTTCCGGTGGCCAGCGATTTTCCGATTGAAGGCCATCTTCCGGGCGGGCTGACTTTGGGCAGCTCCGGCGATTGCGGCATGCTGATTTCCTGCACAGATGCCGATCCTTTTGACATGACGCTGAAGCTGATCCCGCGGATTCTGCACCTGGGAATCGGGTGCAAGCGGGGAATGACAGAGGAGAGCATCCGCAGGGCCGTGCTGAGCGCCCTGGAATCGGAGCACATTCACCGTGAGGCGGTCGTGACTGCGTCGTCCATCGATGTCAAGAAGGATGAGACGGGTCTGCTGGATTTCTGCAAAAGCTGGGCGCTGCCGGTGAAGTTCTTTACAGCGGAGGAGCTCGGCGCGGCGGAGGGGAATTTTTCCGCCTCGGCATTCGTCCAAAATACAGTCGGCGTGGACAATGTCTGCGAGCGCGCTGCAGTGCTGCGCGCGGGCGCCGGCGCTGAACTGATCATCAAGAAGACCTGTCTGGATGGCGTCACCGTGGCCGTCGCACAGGAGAAATGGAGTGTTGGCTTTGAATAAGCTGTATGTCGTGGGCATTGGTCCGGGAGCAGCGGATCAGATGACGATTCGCGCAATGCGCGTGCTGGAAAGCTGCGAAGTGATCGCGGGCTATGGCGTGTATGTGGATTTGGTCAAGCCGCTGCTGCCCGAAAAGGAGTATCTGGTCACCCCGATGCGCAGGGAGGCGGAGCGCTGCAGAATGGCGATCGATTGCGCCTGCGAGGGCAAAACCGTAGCGATGATCTCCAGCGGAGACGCGGGCGTCTACGGCATGGCCGGATTGATTTACGAGCTGGCGCAGGGCCGCGAGCTGGAGGTCGAGGTTGTGCCGGGCGTGACCGCGGCGCTCAGCGGCGGTGCAGTGCTGGGCGCGCCGCTGACCCATGATTTTGCCGTCATCAGCTTGTCCGACCTGCTCACGCCCTGGGAGAAGATTGAAAAGCGGCTGGATTGTGCGGCGCAGGCCGATCTCTGCATCGCGATTTACAATCCGGCCAGTCACCGCCGTGCGGATTATCTGCATCGCGCCTGCGAGATTCTGCTCCGGCATGCTTCGCCGGAAACGGTCTGCGGCGTCGTGCGCAACATCGGCCGGGAGGGGGAAGCGATGCAGGTCATGTCGCTGAGAGAGCTGATGGATTATCAGGTGGACATGTTTACGACGGTATTTATTGGAAACAGCCAGACAAAGGCGATCCATGGAAAGATGGTCACGCCGAGGGGATACAGGAATGTGTAAGATCTGCGTCTTTGCGGGTACTACGGAGGGACGGCAGCTGATTGAACGGCTGTCCGGCCGCGGCGCGCAGCTGACTGCCTGCGTGGCCACGGAATATGGCGAGGCGCTGCTGGGCGAGCACGAGGATGCAGTCGTTCGCTCCGGGCGCCTGGATCAGAGGGGAATGGCGGAGCTGCTGAGGAATGAGCGGTTCGATTGTGTCGTCGACGCCACGCATCCCTATGCGGATCAGGTGACGGAGAATCTGTGCGCCGCCTGCCGCGAGACGGATACGAGGTATCTGCGCCTGCTGCGCCCCAGCAGTTCGGCATGCTCGGACGGCGTGTTTGTGCCTGACACGGCGTCCTGCGTGGAGTATCTGAAGACCACGCAGGGGCGCATTTTTCTCACAACGGGCAGTAAGGAGCTGCCGGCTTTTTGTGAGGATGAAGCATTGCGGGATCGGCTGTATGTTCGGGTACTGCCGATGATGGCGTCGCTGAAGTGCTGTGCCGATTGTGGAATCGCGCCGGACCGGATTATCGCCATGCAGGGGCCGTTCGATGAAAGCATGAACCTCGCCATGCTGCGCATGACGAAGGCGAAGATCATGGTCACCAAGGATACCGGCGGCGCGGGCGGCTATGGCGCGAAGATTGCTGCGGCACAGGCTGCAGGCGTCCTGTCGGTGGTCATCGGCCGGCCCGCTCAGCGCGACGGAATGTCCTTGGAGGAAGTGCTGCGCACGCTGGAGCAGAGCTGCGGGCTGAGGCCGGTTCGAAAGAAGGTTGTGCTCGCAGGCATCGGCATGGGCGGCGACGAAACTAAAACCCTGGGCCTGGAACGGGCGGTGCGCGAGGCGGATTGTCTGATCGGCGCAAAGCGCATGCTGGATTCCATAGACGGAGGAAATAAGCGCTGCCATGCGCTGATTGATCCCCAGCAAATCGCGCGCTGCATTCAGGAGGAGCCGGGCGAGCGCTTTGCCGTGCTGCTGTCGGGCGATACGGGCTTTTACAGCGGGGCGAAGCGGCTTTTGGACCTGCTTGCCGACATGCAGGTTGAGGTGCTTCCGGGGATCGGAAGTCTTCAGTATTTCTGCGCGCGCCTGCATCGCCCCTGGGAAGATGTGCGCGCAATCAGCATGCACGGCCGCGCATGCGATTTGGTGCGGGAGGTGCAGATGCATCCGGCGGTGTTTGCACTTATTGGAGGACAGGACGGCGTAAACCGTGCGCTCGGCCTGCTGAGTGACGCAGGTCTGGGCCATCTGCGCGTGCACATTGGCGAAAGACTCGGCTATCCCGAGGAGCGAATTGTTCACGGCACGGCGGAGACTCTGATGAAAGAGGACTTTGATTCGCTGAGCGTGCTCTTGATCGAGAACGAGCGAAGCGGCGATTTTGTCGTGACCCACGGCTTGCCGGACGAAGCCTTCGATCGGGACGAGACGCCGATGACGAAGTCTGAGGTGCGCAGCGTATCCCTGTCGAAATTGGCGCTCACGCAGGGCGCGGTGCTCTATGATGTGGGCTCAGGGAGCGGCTCGGTATCGGTGGAGGCGGCGCTGCAGGCCTTCCGCGGCAGAGTTTTTGCCATTGAAATGAAGGAAAAGGCGATTGCCCTCACGCGGCGGAATGCGGAGAAATTTCATCTGACGAATCTGGAGGTCGTTTGCGGCAAGGCGCCCGAGGCACTGGAGGGCCTTCCTGCGCCGACGCATGCATTCATCGGGGGCAGCTCGGGCAGCCTGAGGGGGATCATCGACTGCCTGCTGAAGAAGAACCCGCACGTGCGCATCGTGGTGAATACGGTGACGATGGAAACGCTCTCCGAGCTCATCGAAATCGCGAAGGAATTCGACTTCAGCGATGTGGCGGAGGTGTCTGTTTCGAAGCCGCGCGCGCTGGGCCGGTACCACCTGATGACTGCGCAGAACCCCGTATTCATATTCACACTGCAAAATGGAGGAGAGCTCAATGGGTGAGGACAGCAAACGCTATTCGTTCTTTCAGCATCGGGAATGCGAATACTTTCCGTGCCATAAGACGAGCGACCCGGACAATTTCAACTGCCTCTTCTGCTATTGTCCTCTGTATGCGCTGGGCAAAAAGTGCGGGGGGAATTTCCGGTATAACGAGAAGGGCTTCAAGGACTGCACAAATTGCATGGTGCCCCATCGGCGGGAGAACTACGGCAGGATCGTTTCCCGGTACAGCGAGATCATGGAGATCGTAAAGGAAAGCGATCGCAGATGACGCTCGATGCGCTGAAAAAGTTCGGACCGCAGTTTGTGTTTGACCTCGATTCGACCATTACCCGCTGCGAATTGCTGCCGGAGATCGCGCGGGAGGTGGGGCTGGAGGCGGAAATTGCGGGGCTGACGGAACAAACCATGCGCGGGGAAATCCGCTTTCCGGAGAGTTTTTTGCGAAGGACAGAGCTGCTGCAGGGAGTCCCGTTGCGCCGTGCCCGGGAGATTGCGGCCCAAGTGCCGGTCAACAGGGCGATTGCCGGATTTCTCGCCGAATATCCGCACCGCTGCCTGATCATGACGGGGAATCTGGATGTGTGGATCGAATCGCTGATTGAAAGGCTTGGCATGCGGGGCAGATGCATGTGCTCGAGGGCAATCGCGGATGGCGATCGCCTGCTGGGCGTGCAGGAGATTCTCGACAAAGAAACGGCGGCAAGGTCGCTGCAGCATCCCTTTGTGGCGATCGGCGACGGGAGCAACGATGCGGGAATGCTGCGCGAGGCGGATTTCGGCATCGGCTTCGGCGGCGTGCGGACGATTTCGGAGGACGTGCGGAGGGCGGCGGATATCGTCGTCGACAGCGAAGAGGAACTGTGTCACATACTCAGAAGCCTGATTTGAGGAAAGGATGGTCAGAAGATGCTGATATTTGTGGGCGTCGGCCCGGGAGACCCGGAGCTGATGACTTTGAAGGCCGCGCGCATTCTGAGCGAAGCGGATGCCATCGCGGTGCCGGATTCGGGAAGCGGCAACAGCGTGGTGATGAAAATCGTGGGCAAATGGATTGAGGGAAAGCCGGTTTGCCGTCTGGATATTCCGATGTCGGGAAAGCGGGCGGACTGGGATGACGCCCATGAGCGTGCAGCTGACGCACTGTTGGAGTGGCTGAAGCGCTATCCGGTGATTGCCTATCCCGTGCTGGGCGACCCCGGCGTCTACGCATCCAGCAGCTATCTGATGCGAAAGATCAGCGGCGTGCATCCCTGCTCGGTGGTTCCCGGCGTGCCTGCCATGTGCGCCGCAGCGGCCGAACTGGGCGTGCCTCTTTGCGAACAGCGGGAACCGCTGACCGTACTGGACAATTTCTCCGACGGCGATGCGCTTCCGGCGGGAAATGCGGTGATCATGAAGAGCGGAAGAAATCTGGACTCGATTCGGCGCGCGGTTGACGGCCGCACGGCCTATGCGGTGCGGAATCTGGGCATGGAAAATGCCTGGTGCGGGAGGATCGACGACATCCCCGAGAATACATATTCCTACTTTACGACGGTCATCGTCAAGGAATAGCACATTGCAAAGAACGCAAGCCCGAAAGCGGCCTCGCTCGCCACGCAGGCCGTTTTCCTTTTCCTCCTTTACAGAATCCCTGGGTCAGGGGTATAATGTTCTGGAGGCAAGTGAAGCACAAGTTTATGGGATACAGGAGGATACAGAATGCAGACTCGCAGGCCTTTGATCGGCATTGTGCCGCTGGTGGATATAGAACGGGAGAGCTATTGGATGCTGCCCGGCTATATGGAGGGAATTGAGCAGGCGGGCGGCGTGCCGGTCATGCTTCCGCTGACGGACGATGCGGAGGCGATCGAACGGCTTGCGGAAACGATGGACGGCTTTCTGTTCAGCGGCGGACACGATGTTTCGCCGGAGCTGTACGGCGAGGAGAAGCTGCCGGAATGCGCCGTGTGCTGCCCGGAGCGGGATGCAATGGAGCGCCGCCTTCTGCCCGCCGCATTGAAGCGGAACAGGGCGGTGCTGGGAATCTGCCGCGGCATTCAGCTGATCAATGCCGTGCTGGGAGGCACGCTGTATCAGGACCTGCCCACGCAGCATCCCTCGCCGCTCTGCCATCGCCAGAAGGCGCCCTACGACGCGCCCTCCCATGAAGTGCGCCTTGTGGAGGAAACGCCTCTTCAGGTGCTGCTGGGAAAGACGGGCACAGGAGTGAACAGCTGCCATCATCAGGCCATTCACGCGCTCGCGCCGTGCCTGAAGGAGATGGCCATGTCGCCGGATGGGCTGATTGAGGCGGTCTATATGCCGGAAAAGCGCTTTGTCTGGGCGGTTCAGTGGCATCCGGAATTCTCCTACAAGGTGAATCCGGACAGTGTGGAGATCTTCCGCGCCTTCGTATCTGCGGCACGGGAAGGCGGCGGGCGCACTGCGCAGGAAAAGAGTGTTGATTGAATGAAGAAACTCTATCTGATTGGCGGAACGATGGGCGTGGGCAAGACGACCACGGCCCGGATTCTTCGCGACCAGCTGGAGAACAGCGTGCTTCTGGATGGCGACTGGTGCTGGGACATGCATCCCTTTCAGGTGACCGAAGAGACCAGGACGATGGTGATGGACAACATCTGCCATTTGCTGAACAACTTCCTCAGATGCAGCTCGATTGACAACGTCGTCTTTTGCTGGGTGATGCATGAGCAGGCGATCATCGACGAGATCCTCTCGCACCTCCATGAGCCCTTTCAGCTGCATTCGGTTTCGCTGGTCTGCAGTGCGGAGAGGCTGGCGGAGCGGATCGAACGGGACGTGGCTGCGGGGCTGCGATGTGCCGACGTCATCGATCGCAGCATTGTGCGCCTTCCGCTGTACGCGCAGCTGAATACCGTCAAAATCGATGTATCCGAAATCGCGCCCGAGGAAGCGGCCCGTCGCATTGCCGGGCTGTGACAGGATCGATGCCCGCCTGATGCGCTGAAATGAGGTGATCCCAGTGGATGCTGCGGCGGAGGCTTTTTTGGGGAAATGCAAACACCATGTCGTGCTTTGCGAAGCTGCAGTGCGCGATGAGTGCGCGCTATCCAGCCATGGAGATGCGGGTGCAGAAGATGCAGATTTCATTCTATGATCGCGGATTGTTCTGCTGTGTCTCGCTGCCGCGCGGCCGAAAGATGGGGAAAAGCGCCATTGTCGTGACCTTCGGGCTGGAGGTGCCCATTGCCGATCCGCGCATTGCGGAGCTGGTGGAGCCCTGTCCCAACCGTTGGACGCATCATGTGGCGGTGGCCGCGCCGGAGGAGATCGATGAACAGCTGCTGTGCTGGATCGACTGGGCGCACGGCTTTAGGCAAAAGACGTTCAGGGGAAATTGAGGAAGAGAAAATGCTTGGAAAAGTGGGAATTGTGGGATGCTCCAACGGCCAGCCGGAGTCGTTTCGACCGGAATTGGAGCGGCTGATCGACGTGCTGTGGGATATGGGCTTCGAATCCGTCTGCAGTCCGCATCTGTTTGCGCGGGAGTCCGTGTTCAGCGCAGGCGCAAGGGAGCGCGCCGCGGCGCTGATGGAGTTCTATCTCGACGATGAAATTGACGAAATCTTTGATATCTCCGGCGGCGATCTTGCCAATGAGGTATTGCCGTGGCTGGACTATGATTCCATTGCGAATGCCCGCAAGAGACTGTGGGGATACAGCGATCTGACCTGTGTGCTGAATGCGATCTATGCGAGGACCGGCATGCCCTCGATGCTCTACCAGGTGCGCAACTTCATTGGAGAGGATGCATCCGGCCAGCGGCGTCGCTTTGGCTCCGGGATGCTGGAGCAATTCGAATATCAATTCCTTCAGGGACAGCACCTGGAGGGCGTCGTGGTCGGCGGCAACGTCCGCTGTCTGCTCAAGCTGGCTGGAACGCCCTATTGGCCGGAGATGCGGGGCCGGATTTTGCTGCTGGAGGGCCTGAATGTCTCCGTCGCGCAGGCGGCGGCCTATATCGCGCAGCTGGATCAGCTTGGCGCGCTGGACGCTGCCGCGGGAATCTTGCTGGGCACCTTCACGCGGATGGAGGCGCGGGGAGACGCGCCCGATTTCGCTGCGCTTTTGCAGCGCAGACTTGATGGAAGCAAGCCGCTGGTCAAGACGTATCAGATCGGGCATGGAGCGGATTCCCGCGCGGTTTGCATCGGCGGGAGACTGACGCTGGACAAGGGAGGCGCGGTGGCTGAATGAAGATCGTCGTGCTCATTGAGAATACGGCCCCTGACGGCCTGGAGCCTGAATGGGGACTGAGCCTGTGGATTGAGTATCGCGGGAAGAAGTATCTGCTGGATGCCGGCGGCAGCGACAAGTTTGTCGCCAACGCAGAGAAGCTGGATGTTTCCCTTGCCGAGGCGGAAGCTGCCATTCTTTCCCACGCCCATTTCGACCATTCCGGAGGGCTGGAAGCCTTTTGCGCGCTGAATGATCGCGCGCCGGTCTATGTCCGAAGAGAAGCGGAGGAGAACTGCTATTCCAAGCACGGGCTGATCCGGGTCTATATCGGCGTGCAGCGTGGAATGCTCAGCCGGCTGAACGGCCGGATTGTGCGCGTCGACGGGGACGGTTCCATTGGCGAAGGCATCACCCTCGTGCCCCACAAGCAGCCGGATATGATCAAGCGCGGCAGGAGGGCGAAGATGTACATTCGCGAAGGACGTCGCTTCAGTCCGGACGAATTCAAACACGAACAGAGCCTGGTCATGGAGGTCCGCGAGGGGCTTGTGATTTTCAACAGCTGTTCACACGGCGGCGTGGATTCCATCCTGGACGAGGTCGCCAGGACGTTTCCCGGCCGGCCGATTCTCGCGATGATCGGCGGCTTCCATCTGGTGCGAACGCCGCCGCGCGAGGTGCATGCCCTTGCCCGGCGACTGCGCGCCATGGGTGCGTCTGAGCTCTACACTGGACACTGCACGGGAAATCGCGCGATGGAAATCCTGGAGGAGGAGCTTCCGGGAAAGGTGCATCGCATGCAAACGGGATCTCGGTTTGAGGTGGGAACGGACATATGATGAAAATTTCGTGCGGCAAGAGCGCACTGGGGCAGAAGCTGTGGAGGAGGGAGCGATGAGCCGTTTTCCGTTTTTCAAGGAGATTGAGGGCGCGCGGATTCTGATTGTCGGCGGTGGAAACATCGCGGCGCGGCGCGCACAGACGCTGCAGCAGTTCAACCCGATCCTCCGGGCTGTCGCGCCGGAGTTTTGCGAAGCGTTTGGAAAACTCGGTGTCGAATGCATCCGACGCCGTTTTGTGCCGGAGGATTTGGAGGGCATGGCTGCCGTCGTGGCTGCGACAAACGACCGTGAGGTCAACGCAAAGGTCGCGGAGCTCGGACGGGCGCGCGGGCTGGAAGTCAACGTGTCCGACGATCTGGATGCGTGCACGTTTCTCTTTCCCGCGGTGATCCGGCGGGGGGGAATGACGGTCGCCATGACCTCCGGCGGCGCGAGTCCTGTCGCGACGAAATATATCCGCGAGCGCATCGAACGGGTGATCCCTGACAATTTTGAGGAGGTTCTTGCGCGGATGGAGATTGCCCGCAGGTTCGCGAAAAAGTATATTCCGGATTCGCAGACGCGCGCAGAGGCGCTCCGCGAGGCGTTCAGCTGCTGCATGGCCAGCGCTGTGCTGCCGGATTCCGGGGCGCTGGAGTGCATGATTCGTCGCTATCAATGCACGGAAATGGATTGACAAAGACTGGCGAATGTGCTAATCTTTCATTGTCTGACAATGTGACGAGAGGATGGTTCTGTGAGAATTGCAATCGGAAATGACCATGGTGCAGTGGAGCTGAAGGAGCATATCGCAGCATATCTGCGCAAGCAGGGCTACGAGGTTGTGAACTTCGGAACGGATTCGACGGATAGCTGTGATTATCCCGTCTATGCCGCGAAGGTGGCGAAAGCCGTTGTCTCCGGCGAATGCGACCGCGGCATTTTGATGTGCGGCACAGGAATCGGCATTTCCATTGCGGCGAACAAGATTCAGGGCGTGCGCTGCGCGCTGTGTTCGGAACCCTGCAGCGCAAAACTCACCCGCGAACACAATGATGCCAACATCCTGGCGATGGGCGCGCGCATCATTGGACCGACACTGGCGGAGTCGATTGTGGATGCCTTCCTGACGACCCCGTTCAGCGGAGACGAGCGCCATCGGCGTCGCATTGATCTCGTAACCAGGCTTGAACAAGACCAGACCATTTGAATGAGGTGCAGTATGAAGAAGGCAATGATTGGCTACCAGCTGTACTCCGCTCGCGAAGAGTGCAGCAAGGATCTGTTGAGCGTTCTGAAGCAGTTGAAGGCCCTTGGCTACGACGGCGTTGAGTTTGCCGGCTTCTATGGCCATACGGCTGACGAAATCAAGGAGATGCTGGACGAGGCGGGCCTTGTGGCATTTTCCGATCACGTTCCCTTTGCTGTAATTGAGCAGGACATGTTCGGCGTAATCTCTGACCATGTCAAGATCGGCTGCAAGTACATCGCCGTGCCCTATCTGGGCGATGAGGATCGCCCCGGACAGCCCGGCTTTGCAAAGGTGCTGCGCGTGATCAACAAGTTTGGCGCGCTGTGCAAGGCGGCGGGCATCCAGCTGCTGTATCATAACCATGACTTTGAATTCGTCAAGCTGTCCGGCATGTACGCGCTGGACTTCATGTATGAGGCCATTGATGCCGATCTTCTGAAGACGGAGCTGGACACCTGCTGGGTCAACTATTCCGGCGAGAATCCCGCTGATTATGTCCGCAAGTACACCGGCCGCGCGCCGATCGTTCACCTGAAGGACTTCGTCGGCAGCCGCGGCGGCGCTCAGCCCTATGCGCTGGTGAAGGCCGATGGCTCGGACGATGGCAAGAATGCGGCCGAGACCACCTTCGAGTTCCGCCCGGTCGGCTATGGCTGCCAGGATGTGCCCGCCATCGTTGAGGCCGGCCTCGACGCAGGTGCGTTCTGCTTCATCGTCGAGCAGGATCAGTGGTACGACCGCACGCCCATGGAGGCCGCAAAGATGAGCATCGACACGCTCAAGAAGATTGGCCTGTAATTGAATTTCATAGGATCCATTGCAACAAAAGGGACATGATTCCAGTTCATGTCCCTTTTGCCATTCAATGGTCGCTGCCCTCCAGGCGGGAGAGCGCCGGTTGGGCGGAAGGGGAGAGCGAGCGCAGATAGTGCTCGTCAATCTGCTCCAGTGCACCGGAGAGATAGCGGTCGACATTGTACTCGGCGATCATGCGATCGATGTCGACGGCGTTGATGCCCAGCCAGAGGACCAGCAGGCAGAGGAATCCGGCGGAGAAGGCCTTGAATCCAGGCTTCAGCAGTGCGATGACGGCGATGACCAGCAGCGCTGCAATGGCGGCCATTCCCCAGAGCGTCATGATGCGCAGAACGGTGAGCCCATATGCGGAGATATAGAGCCGCATGCGCCAGACGGCGGAAACCAGAATGACTCCCGTGCAGGCGATGAGCAGCGCGGACATCAGCTTGAGCCAGAGGTTCTGCCGAGCGTGGCGGGCGAGGACGAGAAGAAACAGATTGATCGTCGCCACAGCGGTCAGCTGGAAAAAGCCGGATCGGGCATAGTGGGCAAATCCACCGGTCATGGCCGCAGTCTCCGTTCCGCCGAACAGGTTGTAGAACTGAATGGAGACAAATATCGCGTAAATCACATTCAGCATGGGCAGCAGAATAGAGGGAAAGACTCCGGGAATGCTCAGGGCGGGCATAGCCTTGATTTCGTGTCCGGGGCGGCGCAGCGTGAACAGCCAGGAAAACAGCATAGTGCCGAAGAGCAGCGTCATGATCAGGCGTGAAATCGTCAGGCTGTCCATGCCGGACAACAGTCCGGAGAGCGTGCGATGAAACCAGCTGTAAAACACTTCATCCGCGCTGATGAGCAGCAAGATTACCAGGCAAAGAATCGGAACACAGATCAACAGCGACAGCACTGCGATGGCGATCTGCCGGTTATTGCAGGAAGAGCGCTGCGGAAGCCTGGCCAGGGGCAGTGGAATGTATTCGAACAAGCCGCGCAGGCTCCGCAGGAATGCCTCCCGAATGCCGCCGAAAGAGAAAATGCTGCAACGGTTGACGCCGGAGACGCTCAGCGCAGCCATCGCTGTCAGGATGGGAATGAATGCGAAGTTCACGAGGCTGAGAAATGTATTGCGGTGAAAGAAGCTCAGTACGATCAGTGCCGCGTCAATGAGAAGGGTCAATGCGGTGCAGAAATTCATTCGGACAGGGCGTCCGGCCGCAACAAGCGCGAGCAGCAGAACCGCCAGATGAAACAGGGGAACATAGGCGATCATCCAGACATCGTTCTCGACAACGTCGCCGAAGCACAGCAACGACGCGGGAATCAGGCTGAGAATGAGAAGAAGCCAATCCCGGCCACTGAAGGGAACTTCGCCATATCGGCGCTTAAGAAAGGAAGGCTCTTCGAAAGCAAAATCCGGCTCGCTTTGCTGCGCGTTTTGTTCCGGCGGGATGGCGCAGCCGGATTCCTGACGCATGGAATCCGAGGTGTGTTCATTCATGTGTTATCAACTCCCTTCTTTCGGGATGATTATAGCATGGTATAATCGGTGTGTCAATAAATAATTATCGAAAAACAAGAAATATAAATTGTGATTCGAGAATACAGGGGTTAAAAAAGAAAGCCGGTGCATCTCATCAAAGAGTGCGCCGGCTTTGAATGCGAGCCTATGGGATTATCGGTTTTCGAGGATGCGCGAAAGGAATTCCCGGGTGCGGGGGTGCTTCGGATTGGTGAACAGGTTTTCGGGCAGATCGTCTTCGACAATGACGCCGCCGTCCATGAACACCACGCGATTGGAGACGTCCCGGGCAAAGCCCATCTCATGGGTGACCACCAGCATGGTCAGTCCGGTGGAAGCCAGCCGCTTCATGACTTCCAGCACTTCGCCGACCATCTCCGGGTCAAGGGCGGAGGTGGGCTCGTCAAACAGCAGAACCTCGGGATCCATGGCCAGTGCGCGCGCGATGGCCACGCGCTGCTTCTGACCGCCGGAGAGCTGGCGCGGCTTTGCGCGGACATAGGCGCTCATGCCAACGCTGGTCAGGTACTTCATGGCGTTCTTCTCGCTCTCCGCCCGATTGCGGCGAAGAACCTTCATCTGTCCCACAACGCAGTTTTCGAGAACGGTCATGTTTGCAAACAGATTGAACTGCTGAAACACCATGCCCACGTGGGTGCGATAGTGGATGAGATCAAATCCGGAAGCGCCGACCACCTGATCGCGATAGATGACATCGCCGCCGGTGGGCGTCTCCAAGTGGTTCATGCAGCGCAGCAGCGTGGATTTGCCGGAGCCGCTGGAGCCGATGATCGAGATGACTTCACCCTTGTGGGCGGAGAAATTCACATCCCTGAGGACCTCATGGTCGCCAAAGGATTTGCTCAGATGGCGGACGGAGAGAATGGTTTCGCTCATTGTGCGTCGCCTCCGTTCAGCTTCAGTTCACCCTCGGGCACGGTCTGGGAGCCGTGGATGGTGTAGTTTTCGGGACCGTCCATCCGCTTTTCCAGCCAGCGCAGCAGCCGGGTGCAGACGAAGGTCATCACGAAGTAGATCACAGAGGTGATGAAGAAGACCTCAAAGTACTTGAAGTACGTGCCAGCGGCCGACTTCGAGACGAAGAACAGCTCGCTGACGGAGATGACGTTCAGCACGGAGGTATCCTTGATGTTGACGATGAACTCGTTGCCCAGTGCGGGCAGCACGTTGCGGATCGCCTGGGGCAGCACCACGTGCAGCATCGTCTGGCCGTGGGTCATGCCGATGGCGGCCGCGGCCTCGCGCTGACCGGGGTCCACGCTCTGAATGCCGCCGCGCATGATCTCGGACAGATAGGCGCCGGTATTGATGGAGACGATCAGAAAGCCCGCCAGCAGCTGCGGCAGGTTGATGTGCAGCGCCTGGGCGCAGCCGTAGTAGATCACCATCGCCTGAACGATCATGGGGGTGGAGCGGAAGACTTCAATGTATACTGCGAGAACGGCGTTGACTGCCTTCAGCAGGAAATAGCGTGCGAGGCCGTCCTCCTTGCGGCAGGGAGTGGAGCGCACCACGCCGACGCCCAAGCCGATCAGAAAGCCAACGAGGGTGCCGGTGAGCGCGATGAGCAGCGTGGTACCTGCGCCCCGCAGAAGCATGGTACCGAAGGTCTGTACGAAGTACCAGACCCATTCAAAGAAACCGGACTGGGCATTTGGCATGATGTACGCTCCTATCTGAAGTCAAACGACCGGCTCGCGTGGTTGACGCGAGCCGTGAAAGGGTCGAAGATGCTTTACTGGGCGCTGACGGGCTGATTCAGGACGGCGTTGTCCATCAGCTCATTGCGGGTGTCGGTATCGATGCCCGCGAGGATCTCATTGATCTGGGCGCACAGCTCGGTGTCCTCCTGGCGCAGCGCGACGGCAATCGAGGTATCCTCTTCGGAGGCGACAAAACCCTCTTCAAAGACGACATAGGTCAGTTCGGGGTTGGAGGCGCAGGCGGAGACGGCGCCGGGACGCTCGGAGACATAGCCGTCGATCACGCCGGAGTTCAGCGCGACGATCATCGCCGGGAAGGTCTCCATGGCGGTCATTTTGTTCACACCTTCAATCTGATCGATTACGGTATAGTGGAAGGTGTTCAGCTGACCGGTGATGTTTGCGCCGGCGAAGTCGGAGAGCTTCGTGGCGGAGGCATAGGGGCTGTCCTTGCGCACGACCATCACCAGATCGCTGTTGTAGTATGCATCGGAGAACTGCACGGTCAGCTTGCGCTCAGCCGTGGGGGACATGCCGGCGATGACCGCGTCGATCATATTGGACTGCAGCGCGGGGATCAGACCATCCCACTCGATCTTAACGATGACCAGCTCGCGGCCGAGTCCCTCGGCAATGCGCTTGGCGATTTCCACATCGTAGCCGCCGGCATAGCCCATGGAGCCGTCCTTGTTGATCGGCACAGACAGATCATCGGGTTCCACCTGGGTCCAGTTGAAGGGCGCGTAGTTGCACTCCAGGCCGACGCGGAACTCCTCGGCGCAGGCAACGGCGGACAGCATCAGGGTCAGAGCAAGAACGATGGCAAGGATTCTCTTCATGGTTTTCCCTCCTGTGATTATTGCGGACATGTTTCCGCGAAATAAGAACGACCGAAGTTACTAACTCCGGCCGTCTGCCCTCAGGGAAAACTTTCAGAGATAGCGCTCCACAATCGAAAATTGTGACAGTCGGCGGCATATTCTCCCGACAACCAACGCGATCTGCTTCAAATCAAACCGCGTTTCGGCGAAACACCCTTTCCGCCAGCATCATGGCCATTTGAATGGCTCCGCCGGTTTACTGATGAGTTTCGCGCCTCTATCGATCATTCTTACTGGCATTATAGTCGCATTTCGCGCAGATGTATACGCTTGAGTGATTAATTGTATGTTAAATTATAACTTTTCTCCATGGAAATTGAAAACTTCCCGGAGAAAAAAGAGGAAATTTCGAAAATGTGTCGAAATAAATGCGAGTATGTAATAGTTTCTAAATATCTTTGGAGGATTCAAACGATGAAAGTCAAATGGATTGTTCGCTGCACTGCGCTGTGCATGGCGGTTATGCTGCTTGTGCCAGCTTTTTCGGAAGATGCAGCCGCACCGTCTGTGGATCCTGCAGCGACGGCATCCACCGAGAACATTGTGCCGGAGAAAACGTCCGAACCGGAAAGCGCGGCCATTGTTTCCGCAACGGAAGGAATCTCCGCGCAGTCTCTGGAAGCGCCTGATAGCGATGAAGGCGCGGAATTGTCCGGCGAAGTGCCCCAAAGCACGGAAGATCGGTCATCAATCACAGATGATTCGGCAACGATCGAACCGGAGGACACGAAAGCACCGGAGAATACGGCGAGCCCTTTGCCTGAAACGGAGAACACTGCCCCTGCCGAGCCCGGGACGGCGAATGCGCAAGGGCCCGATGCCTCTCCGGAGGTCTCGGACTCCACGACGCCCGGCGCGCCGGAGGTCTCTGATGATCCCGAAACGGACAGCGCTGCTGCGGGTGAAGCGAAGATCATTGTGAGCGTTGCGCCGATGGCTCAATCCGAATTTGTCGTTCTGGAAAAGCCCGCGCTTGAACAGGTCCTTGCGGCGCTTCCCGCGATGATTGAAGTCCGGTTGAGCGATGATACGACGGCTCAGGCAGGCATTCTCTGGGCTTGCGCGGATTATGCGTCGGATGCGCCGGAGTATCGATTCACGTCCGCACTGTCCGAATCGGATTATGTGCTGGCGGAGGGCGTTTCGCTTCCGACAATCCTTTTGCGCATCGAGCGCCCCACAGAGCTGACGAGCGGCGATTTTACCTGCAGCATCGGCGAGGACGGGTCGCTCGTTGTGACAGGCTATGCGGGCGATGCTGAAGTGGTGAACATCCCGGCCTCGCTGGAGAATCGAAGCGTCGTGGGCATTGCTGCGTCTGCTTTCTCGGAGAATGAAAAGATTCGTGAGCTGACCGTGCCTGACGGCGTTGTTTCGATTGAAAGCGGCGCTTTCCGGAATTGCGCTGCGCTTCAGAAGATTTCTCTGCCGGATTCGCTGGAGCAGCTGGGCGGCGGCATCTTTGAAGGATGCAATGCGCTGAAGACGGTTCGGCTGGATGTTTCCGGCGAGACTGTCATGACCAGCACCAACAGCTATACCCGCCGGATTGTCGAAGTGATCGACGGTGTGGAGAGCGTGCGCATGGTCTCGGTGCAGATTGAACCGGCGTTCACGGACTTCTGCGTAATGAGCGGAGGATGCTGGCGCATCGAGGGCGCGCTGCGCATTGAGAAGGAGCATTCGGCGACGATCGGCTCGGGCGGCAGTGTGTTCATTGCTCAGGGGAGCTCCGTCGTCGTGCTGGGAGCGCTGAGCTGTGCGGGGACTTCGGAAAATGCCGGCAGAATCATTGCCTGTTCGGGAAGCGTATCCGGCATGAGCGGGGAGATCGTGCGCGATCACGACTGGGCAGACGGCATTTGTTCGGTCTGCGGCGAGCGTCAAACGATCAGCCTGGGCGTGGAAGTGCTGAAAAAGAAGTTTGAAAAGGTCTATGACGGCACCAGCGGCATCGATATCGGCGCAGAGGACTTCCGCCTGACTGGCGTGCGCGACGGCGATGAGGTCTATATCGCGGCCGTCAACCTGAATTTCTGCGGCAAAGATGTGGGCAACTATCTGGCAAATGCATCCTTTGAGCTGATGGGCGAAAGTGCTGCATACTATGCCGTCAAGCCGGTGGAAATCAGCATCTCCATCACAAAGAAAACAGTGACTGTTACGCCGCGCGCCGGCCAGAAGAAGGCCTATGGCGCTGCCGACCCGGTGATCAGCGCGAGCTACAGTGGCGTGGTCAAGGGTGAGACGCTGAAGGGCGTGTTGTCCCGGGAGAAGGGCGAGAATGCCGGCCAGTACAAAATTCTCGCCGGCACGCTGGAGCGCAGCAACCCGAATTATGAAATCGCACTGAGCAATGCGTATTTCGAAATCACACAGCGCTCGATTTCAGACAGCGCGATTACAGTGGCAAAGATCCCCAACCAGCGGTATACGGGCGAAGAACGGACGCCCGCTGTGGAAATTCGTGATGGCACACGGATATTGAAGGCCGGTCAGGATTTCACAGTGACGTATTCAGAAAACACCCAGGTGGGATCGGCGCGGGTGAACATCACCGGCACTGGCAACTATACCGGTTCGCGCGAAGCGGGTTTCCGGATCATCGAAGTCAGCTCGGGCTCGGGCGGTTCCGGATTGGCGACGCCCGGATTCGGCGGCAGCTCTTCGGAGGAAAGCTCCGGCGTCAGTTTGGATGATCTGAACCATTTCGCCGGCGAGACGACTGACGAGGGCGAAGAGGGCGTGCTGACGTTGTCGCTGGATGGCGCTGATTATGGATCGATTCTGTTTGACGAAGACGGGAATGCGCAGCGCTTTGTGCGCTCCGAGCGCTTGCTGTCGGATGAGAACGCGCTCCACAGGATCCTCGGCATTACAGCCGTTGAAAAACAGGATGAGAACGGCGAATCCATTGAAGGCGAATACGGACAGCCGCGCCTGCGGCTGAGCCTGGGGCTGATTGCACAGCTTCAAAACGACGGCTATACGGATGTGGAACTGGTGGTCGGCGAAGCGGAGATTCGCATCCCGCTGTCCACGCTGTATGCGGAATATGTGGCCGTGGATGGCACGCTGCGCGTCGAGCACTATGAAGCGCGGCTGTGGCCTGTCGCGGAGGCACAGCTTTCCGAACAGGAGCAGTCGGTGATCGACGGCCATGCGGTGGTCACGCAGCCCGTGCACTTTGAAATGCTGGCGGTGACGGCGCAGGAGGACGATCCGGCTGCGGAGGCGGAGGACGTGCTGAGCCTGCTCGATGGCGTTCAGCTGCTGTTTGTTCCCGCGGAAACGCCGGATTACCAGGGCACGCGATACGAGGTGCTGAGTGCCGCGATCGACGACCCCGGCGTCATTCATGCCCCGGAGGGCGCAAAATTCATCATGGACAACGATCAGGTGAAGTGCTGCTGCACGCCGGTGTTCGGCGGCATGTATGCGCTGGCTGTTGAGCAGGAGGCGGAGTATGACTCAGATCAGCCGTAACGATCCCTGCTGGTGCGGGAGCGGAAAAAAGTACAAGAAGTGTCATGAGTTTATCGATCAGCAGATTGAGCATTTCCAGCTGCGGGGCTGTGCTGTGCCCACCCGGGCGATGTTGAAGACCCGCGCACAGATGGACGGCATTCGCGAAAGCGGACTGCGCAATACCGAGATTCTCGACCGGGTGGCCGATCGCATCTGCCCCGGCATGCCTACGTCGGAGATCGACCGGATCGTGGCGGAGACCACGCGCGCGCTGGGCGGCATTCCCGCGCCGCTGGGCTATCAGGGCTTTCCCAAGAGTGTGTGTACATCGATCAACAATCAGGTTTGCCATGGAATTCCCTCGGACGAGGATGTGCTCAAGGACGGCGACATTGTGAATGTGGATGTATCTACCATCTATAACGGTTATTTTTCGGATTCCTCGAGGATGTTCATGGTGGGAAACGTTGCGCCTGAAGCGAAGCGGCTGGTGGAAGTCGCTCGGGAGTGCGTGCTCCGGGGAGCGGAGCGCGTTCGCCCATGGGCATTTCTGAGCGACATGGCCCAGGCAGTCAGCGACTGTGCCAAGGAGAACGGATACAGCATTGTTCGCGAAATCGGCGGACACGGCGTCGGCCTGGAGTTCCATGAGGATCCGTGGGTGGGCTATACTGCGCCGGCAGACCAGGGGCTTCTGCTGGCGCCCGGACTCGTGTTCACGATCGAGCCGATGGTAAACATGGGCGGCCCGGAGATTTTCAAGGATGCGGATAACGGCTGGACGGTTTACACAGAGGACGGACTGCTGTCCGCGCAGTGGGAAGTCACCATTGCCGTTACGGAAACCGGCCACGAGATTCTGGCGAGATAGCGCAAAACAGCTTCCGAAGCCATGCTTCGGAAGCTGTTTCTTTTTGGATTATTTGGACTGTGCGATCAGGGCGCAGGCCTCGTCGGCCGTTTCGCCGTCCCGAAGCTGGCGCAGAGCCAGAATGAAGCGGCCGTTGTTCGTGGTGTAGTCGCAGGTGACCAGCAGGAGAAGTCGGTCGCCGTAGGCGGCGTCTACAGGGATATCGAGCACAGACCGGGACTTCAGCCGGTTCAGAAACAGGTCGAAGGTCTCTGAATCAAACAGGAACTGCCGGACCTCGAAGTAGCTGGCGTTGTCCGAATCCATGGATGCGGGAAATGCGGCGATGGGCACGTAGGTCCGGTTTTCGTAGATTGTGTCAAAGGTGACAAGGAGATGCGCCTGAAGGAAGTCCGGTTCGTCGTAGTGGTCGAGCTCGCCGAACATGGTGCCGTTGTGCATGTTGTGGCCGTATATGATCAGACAGTCGTCCTCCGGAACCAGCCGGTTCATTCCGTCCAGAAACAGCGTGCCTTCCGCGGCTTCAGTCTGTTCGAAGCTGTGCGTGAGATAGTACTCGTTGTCGTTCTCGCGCTGGACCACCGGCAGGGTGATCAGGTCGTCGATGCGCAGAAAGCCGATGGTTTCGGGATTGAGCTCGAGCAGTTCCGAAAAGCTCTCCTGGACGGGCGGAGGCGTGGGCAGGGCAAGGACGATGGTATCGCTGTCCGGCGTGGCGAGGGGACGATCCACGATCTCCGGCAGTTCGCCGGCCGGTTCGGTGGACGCGGGAGCCCCCGTCGGCGCTGTGCCGGCGGGAGGATCGGTTGCTTCGATGGGATTGTACATCTGATTGTACGCTTCGGATTTTTCCCGAATGCGGCTGCGGTTTGCCAGCCAGGAGCCGACATAGAGTGCGCCGGCGAGAAGAACAACCGCGCACAGCAGAATGACCAGCTGGCGGATGGCGTTTCGTTTGGGTTTCGAGTGCATGCTTGCCTCCGGATGCCTGTTTTCTTTTATTATACCGATCATGCGCGGGATTTGCAAGCGTCGATTGGGCATATGCCGCGCGCGGCGCTCATAAGTTGGGGAAGAAGACTGCAACAGGAGGCGTGTTTCATGGACCAGACCAAACTATATCAGGATATCGCCGGCAGGTGCGACGGGGATATTTACTTGGGCGTCGTCGGGCCGGTACGCACCGGAAAATCGACGTTTATCAAGCGGTTCATGGAGCTGCTTGTCCTGCCAA
>JBJEUD010000029.1:0-24993 GCA_051883655.1 Candidatus Faecivicinus sp.
ATGGGGTTTACAGAGCGGACAAGTCGCCATGCCGCTGGTGAGCTCTTACCTCGCCTTTCCACCCTTGCGTTCCCTTGCGGGAATTCGCGGTATATCTCTGTTGCACTTTCCTTGGAGTCGCCTCCACCGGCAGTTAACCGGCATTCTGCCCTGCGGTGCTCGGACTTTCCTCAAGCGAAAACGCCTGCGGCCGTCTGGCATCCTCACAACCATCATCAAAGGTTTTCCATGTAAATGATTCTTCCGCAGTTGTCGCACTCCACAATTCGCTTGTTCTCCTTGAGCTCCAGCAGCGTGGCGTTCGGAAGGGACATGAAACAACCGCTGCACTGACCGTCCACCAGTTTCGCCATGGGCGGCGTGCAGTGCTGCTTGATGCTGCGATAGTGCTCCAGCAGCGACGGCTCCACCTTTGCGGCCTCCTGCTCGATCTTTGCGCGAAGTCCCTGCAGCGTGGCGCTGTCGGCCTTGAACTCCTTGTCGTAGTTTTGCTTGAGCTGATCGTATTCAATCTTGGTCTTGGCGGCGCGCACGCGGATCTCCTTCTGCTGACGATCCTTCACTTCGGCGTCCCGGCGCATCTTCTGAAGCTCCTGCTCATAGCGGGTCAGCGAGTCCAGAACCTTCTGCACGGATTCAGAGCGCTTGGCAGCCTCCTCGACGGACTTGGGCGGATTGGCTTCGATGTCTGCACACAGGCCGGACAGCACTTTTTCGAGGCGCTGCGCCTCGTCGCGCACGGCCTCCAGGCGATCCTGCATGACGGCGACATCGCTCTCGAGCTTCTTCATGTTCGTCTGCTGCTCCATCAGAAAATTGCGCTGCTTGATCAGCTTCTGACGGTTCTCGGACTGGCGCATCTTGCTCTCAAAGCGATCTGCCTCCATATCCACCTGCATGAACTGCCACAACACATCCAACTGCATTGATTCATCCTCCATTCTATAAAAACAGCCCTTCAGCGCTGCATAAAACCCTTATTGTATATTGTACATCATTTGCGGCATTTTGTAAACCACCTGCAAGCATAGAAATTGCGGGATTTTCCGTCGCCGCGTGACCAGCCTCGAGAATGCACAGTCCAGCAGCGGCCGCATCCAGGCCCTTGTGATAGCTCATCTCACCGGTTACATAGACATCCGCGCCGGCAGCGAGCGCATCGGCGGCAAAATCCTCGCCCGCTCCGCCAAGCACAGCGACGCGCGCAATTTTCCTGTCCGCATCGCCATATCTGCGAACAGGGCCGCCCAGGCAGCCCTCGACCTTCGCGGCAAACGCGCTCAGAGCAGTTGCTTCGATCTCACCGATGCACATTCCGTTTTCCAGCGGCCGGACATTTCGAAGCCCGAGCGTCTGCGCAAGCGCGTCGTTTACGCCGGGATGGGCATTGTCGAAGTTCGTGTGCATTGCGGCCAGCGCAATATCGGCGCGTATGAGATTGCACAGCAATCTGCCCTCAGGATCATCCTCCCGCAGATTTTTTCGCCCCCGGAACAGAATCGGGTGGTGCGTGACGATCATCTGCGCACCCACGGAAATTGCCTCTTCCAGCACGCGCTGAGACAGGTCGAGCGCGCACAGTACACAGCTCACCTCGCTGTCCATTCTGCCGGCGAGCAGCCCTGAATTGTCCCATTCCTCAGCACCGCTCAGCGGCGCAATTTTTTCGAGAAGCTCGAGCACCTGTTCCACGGTCACAGACATGCCAGCACATCCTCCCAAATCCGGATCTCGTTCCTGAGTAAATCGATCGTGTCCTGCTGTCCGCCATGTTCTGCGCCAATCAGCGCCTTGCGTGCAACCCGAAGGCGAAACTCCGCATAGCCGGGCAGGCAATCAGGCCTTTCTCTGAGGATGACGGGGCCGACGATCAGCTCCTTCCCATCATATTCAGCATGCCCTGGAACCGCCTCGATTATGATATAATACCGCCGGCCATCCTTGACGATGCGCTCGTCGGAAATCCGATAGCCGACGCGCATCAACCGTTCACGCAGCTCGGGAACGGCGACATTTGCCTGGAGAATCAACCGCGCGTCGCCGAACTTTCCGCGTCCCCTCTCTACGATTCCTGCAGCCGTCGTACCGCCCATGCCCGCGATGACCACTGCATCCACGGGGCAATCCAGCGCGTCTGCACCGTCACAAACGAGAAATCGCGCGCGCTCATCCAAGCCGAGCAGCCGAATCAGCGACCGCGCCTTGTCCAGCGACGGATCCGAAATGTCCATCAGCAGCGCCCGCTGAACCCAGCCGCGCTGCAGCAAAAACGCACCAAGCCTGCCGTGATCGCAGCCGATGTCCGCATAGGTTTCACAGCGGCCCACCATTTCGGCGATCATCGACAGGCGCGGATCGAGCACAACTCTCTTTTCGTGCATCATCAGTCAATCGAATCCTTCAGCTTTCTGGAGCGGCTGGGATGGCGCAGCTTGCGCAGGGCCTTGGCTTCGATCTGGCGGATGCGCTCGCGGGTCACCTTAAACTCCTTGCCCACTTCCTCCAACGTGCGCGCGCGGCCGTCCTCCAGGCCGAAGCGCAGCTTCAGAACCATCTCCTCGCGGGGCGTCAGCGTGGACAGCACGCTCATCAGCTGCTCCTTGAGCAGCGTGAAAGCGGCGGCCTCTGCGGGAGCGGGTGCATCGTCGTCGGGGATGAAGTCGCCCAAATGGCTGTCCTCCTCTTCGCCAATCGGGGTTTCGAGGGAAACCGGCTCCTGCGCGATCTTGATGATCTCACGCACCTTGTCCTCCGGAATCCCCATCTCCGCAGCGATCTCCTCCGGCAGCGGCTCGCGGCCATATTCCTGCAGCAGCTGACGGGAGACGCGGATCAGCTTGTTGATCGTCTCAACCATGTGCACCGGAATGCGAATCGTGCGCGCCTGATCGGCGATGGCACGGGTGATCGCCTGACGAATCCACCAGGTCGCGTAGGTTGAGAACTTGTAGCCCTTGCGATAGTCGAACTTCTCCACCGCCTTGATCAGGCCCAGATTGCCCTCCTGGATCAAATCCAGGAACAGCATGCCGCGCCCGACATAGCGCTTTGCGATGGAGACGACCAGTCGGAGATTCGCCTCGCTCAGGCGGCGCTTGGCCTCCTCATCGCCCTCCTCCATGCGCTTGGCCAGTTCGATTTCCTCGTCGGCGGAGAGCAGCGGCACCTTGCCGATCTCCTTGAGGTACATCCGCACCGGATCGTCGATGGAGATGCCTTCCGGCACAGAGATGTCGATCTCCTCTTCCTCGCCGTCAACTGCCAGATCCGCCTCCGGGACGGGCTCGTCCTTGATGACCTCGATATTCAGGCTCGACAGCGTATCCAAAATGCGATTAAACTGTTCGGAATCAAGCTCAATGTCTCCGAGCAGTTCGACAATTTCTTTATATGTGAGAACACCCTTGGATTTTCCGGTCTCAATCAACTCGCATACGCGCGATTTCATTGCCTCTACATTTTCCTTGTTCATCATCGCCCACTCCTTTTCGACCGGTCAACCGTCCATTTCACGATTGATTGCATCCATTTGCTCATACAGCGCGCGCTTCCGCTCCGGGTCCGCGTGCTGAATTTCTTCCTGTATTTTTGCGGCGCGCTCGGCAAGACGGCTCTTCCGAATCGTCTTCAGACATGTCTCCGCCAGCCGCAGCGTCTCCTCGCGATCCTCCGGCAGCGGCTCATAATTGAGCGCCTGAACCGCCTGCTGACGCTCATCCTCATCCGGTAAGCTTTCGATTAAAGCATTGACGCTTCCGCCTGCGATCAACCATTCCGCACATGTCCTCATAACGCCCACGGAGAAATCCTCTGAATGGACCATCTCCGTCGGAATGCTCCCACTGCTCAAAAGCGTCAGAAGCGCGCGTTCAGCGAGCACCGCGTCCGTCGCCGCGCTCCGGCTGTCCTGGCCCGTTCTCACGGTGCGGGGACGCGTCTGCGGAAGCTTCACCACGCCAATTTGCCCCAGCAGGACCTCCCGATCATAGCCAGTCTCCTGAACGAGCCTGCGCAGATGGTTCTCCATCTCGATCGGGCTCTTGACCCGCTTGAGGATTTCGCAGCAGCGCATGGCATACTGCGTCATGCCCTCCTGGGTGGAGACATCCAGATCATCTCGCGCCCGCATCATCCGATATTCTGTCGCATCGTATTTTGGCAGTGCATCGAAGCCAGCCTGCCCGTTAGCCTTGACAAAATCGTCCGGATCCATGCCGGCAGGATAATCGATCACCTTTGCGCGCATCTCCTGTGCGTCAAAGATATCCAGCGCGCGTAGCGCGGCCTTTCGCCCGGCACTGTCGCCGTCATAGCTGATCCATACTTCAGGAGCAAAGCGCTTGATCAGCCGTGCCTGTTCCTCTGTCAGCGCGGTGCCAAGAGTCGCCACAACGCCCTGCACGCCGTATTTGCGCAGCGAGACGGTGTCCATATAGCCTTCGACCAGCACCAGCCGCCCCAGGCCGCGCTCCTTCTTCGCCATGTTGAGTGCATACAAGCCCTGGCGCTTGTTGAACACCGGGGTTTCAGACGTATTCAAATACTTCGGCTGGGCATCCCCCATCGCCCTTCCGCCAAAGCCGACCACGCGCCCCTGGGCGCTGATGATCGGAAAGATGGCGCGTCCCCGGAACATGTCATACACTCTGCCGTCCCTTCGGACGACGAGTCCTGCCTTTTCCAGGAGCGCGTCTGAATAGCCCTGTCCTTCGAGATACTTCGCCAGGACGTCCCATCCCTTCGGCGATGCGCCGAGGCCAAAGCGGCGGATGTCCGAATCGTTCAAACCTCTTTTATAGAGATAATTGAGCGCTTCCGCGCCCTCCTCTTTCCACAAAAGATTATGAAAGAAGCGCGCCGCGAGGGTATTCGCCTCGTAGATGCGCTCACGCTCGTCCGCATTGGTCCTGGATGCAGAATCTCCGGCACGATCGGGCAACTCCATGTGTGCGCGCTCCGCCAGCAGCTTCACTGCGTCCATAAAGTCCAGCCGCTCCATCTCCATGATGAAGTGAATCGACGTGCCGCCCTTGTGACAGCCAAAACAATAGTACAGCTGCGATTCGCTATCCACGCTGAAAGACGGCGTCTTTTCATTGTGGAACGGACAGCAGCCCCAAAAGCGTCTCCCCTTTTGCTTGAGCGGAACGTATTCTGAAACGATCTCCTCAAGGCTTGTACGGGATCTCAGCTCGTCCAGCCATGCATCAGAAAGTCTTCCGGCCATTGAATCTCCCTTAGAGTGTTCAAAAAAACAGCGCCAACAAAGAAACTTCTTTAATATTCGTCAAAAAATCCGGGATTCCTGCAAAAAACCGACCGTTTTCGCGAAAAAACAGATATGGCCGAACATTCAAAAGCCCTTCAATCGCGTTAAACGGTAGTAATATATATACAACATCCGCCCGTGAAAATCCTTTTTCTTTGATAAGTTTCCAAAAAATAAACAACCTCCGACCTTATTTGACCGGAACGCATCCTCGCTTTCGGCATAGTATACACCGGGAATCCGCTTTTGATTCCAAATATGCATGCTCTTTCGGAGGGATCGTGATGAGCATCATCGTTTCCAAATTCGGCGGCAGCTCCATTGCCGACGCGAATCAGTTCCGGCAGGTCCGGCGGATTCTCGCCTCGCGCTCCGTTCGCCGCTACATCATACTTTCCGCTCCCGGCAAACGGGATCTCCACGACGATAAAATCACCGACTTGCTCTGCAGCGCGCATGCGCTTTACGCTTCCGGACAAGATGGCAGCGCACCGCTTCAGGAGGTCAGAAACCGCTTCACCGCGATCGCGCGCGAGCTTTCTCTCAACGTCGATATCGAAGCCCTTCTCGCGGACCTGGAATCCGATGTGCGCCATTCCGCTGACCGCGCGGCATCCCGCGGAGAATACCTCTGTGCGCGGATGTTCTCCGTTTACGCCGACATTCCCTTTGTCGACGCCACAGAACTGATCCGGTTCGATGAAAACGGCCGCATTCAGCCCGATGAGATCCGCAGGCGCGTGCGCGCGATGGCGGATCGGCTCTACTGCGCCGTGATTCCCGGCTTTTATGGCGTTCTGCCCAACGGCGAAATCAGAACCTTTTCCCGCGGCGGTTCCGATATCACCGGCGCTCTGGTCGCCGCGGCGCTCGAAGCGGACATCTACGAAAACTGGACGGACGTGGATGGATTGATGAGCATCGACCCCGCGAGCTGCCCAGACGCCGTCTGTCACGCCGCCGTCAGCTACCGGCAGATGCGGCTGCTGGCGCGCGCCGGCGCGCAGGTGCTCCATCCCTACTGTCTGGAGCCCGTCTGTGAAGCCGGAATCCCGACAATGCTTCGAAACACCTTCGCGCCCGAACAGCCCGGCACTTACATCTCCGACCACGTGCGCACATTCGTGCCCTGCGTCTGCATCCGCCGAGGTTTTCAGGCTGTGGAGATTGCAGATCTCGGCGATGAGGCGCGCTCCATTGTCAACGGGCTGCCTGTGCAGCGCTATCTAAGCAGCGACAGCCGGGAGATGCTCGTCCTGCAGCCGGTGAAGGGCTTCCAGGGCCGTCCGGCAAACATCGTCTCCGCATTCGGTCTGCCATCTGCGCGGCGCACAGAGGCCATGCAGCGCGTCGATCCCATTGCCGTGCAGCACTTGGATCACGTTTCTGAATTTGTGGTGTCTCCTGAACAATCCCGGAAGGCCATGTGCATTCTGCACGAACTGATTCTCTCTGGAACGACTAAGGCTTCCAGAACTCGCTCAAGCTCCTTCGCACCGTGCCATTTGCCGCAGTGACCGTATGCGCAGCCAGCATGGACCGCAGCACGGCCTCCTCGGTCGCCTCTGCGGCGGCGCGGAAAGCGGAGTCGATCTGCGTTTCATGGATGCAGCGAAAGTTCATCACGCCGCCCTTCTCGGGAATGCGGTTCGCCGTGCTGAAGCCCACCATGACCTCTCCGCTTCCATGGCCGATATAGCTGCCCAGCCTTGCCAGTCCCACGCTGCATCGGCGGATGATTCTTCCCAGCTGACGCGAAGAAACCGGCAGATTGGTGGCCAGAATCATGATGCAGCTGCCCTTGTCCGGGGCGTTCTCCCGAACCTCCTGCTCTATTTGCTCTCCGACCCGCTCTCCCATGATCGTCAGATCAGCCAGCCTTCCGTGATTGGTCAGCACCAGAACGCCCAGGGCAAATCGCTCGCCGTCCAGCTCAATGATTCGGGATGAGGAACCGATTCCACCCTTCAGGCCGTGGCATGTCATGCCCTTCCCGGCGCCGACATCGCCCTCCAGAAAGGACGGCGCGGCGGACTCGATCGCAGAAAAGACCTCCTTCTCCCCGACGGCGCGATGGCGGATATCGTTCAGAGAAGCGTCGTTGCACTCACAGACGACGGGATTGACTGAGCGAATGGCATAGCCATTCCGCTCGGCCTGCTGCGCCATATACTCCACCAATGCGTCGTGCACCAAACCGACATTGAGCGTGTTCGTCAGCGCAATGGGCGTTTCCAGCGTTCCAAGCTCCTGAATCTGCATCAAGCCCGCAGTCTTTCCAAAGCCGTTGAGCACATGGCACGCGGCGACCAGTTTTCTTTGGAACATGTCGTCCTGGCAGGGCATCACCACGGTCACGCCGGTGCGGTGCTTTCCCGAATCCACGGTACAATGTCCGACGGTTACGCCCGGCACATCCGCGATGGAATTGCGGAAGCCGCGCTCCATCCTTCCGATTTTCAAATTCATCATACATCCTCCGTATGCAAAAGGACCGGGGCATGCGCGTCCCGGTCCCGATTTGCTTATCTGAGCGCTTCCATCTCGGCAATGCGGGCCTTGAGCTTTTCCACCTTGCTCTGGGCCGCCGAGAGCTTCTCCTTCTCGGCCTCCACGAGATTCGCGGGCGCCTTTGCGACGAAATTGGCGTTGTTCAGCTTGCCGTTGGCGCGAGCGACCTCGCCCTCGGCATTTTTGAGATCCTTCTCCAGGCGCGCGAGTTCCTTCTCCACATCCACCAGCTCTCCCAGCGGGATGAACAGCTCGCAGGGATCGGTCACGGCGGAAGCAGACTTCTCAGGATTCGTGTCCTCTGCGCAAATGAACTCCACGGCGCTCGCACCGGCCAGGCGCTTGAAATAGCCTTCCGCGGACTGCAGCGCATTCTTCCACTCGCCGTGGGGCTTGAGGATCAGAGTGGCCTTCTTGCCGGGCGCAACGTTCATCTCGGCGCGCAGATTGCGGACAGCGCGGATGACCTCCATCACGCCCTCCATCTGTGCGGCCTCCTCCGGGAAATCAAAGGCCGGATCGCACTCGGGCCACTTCGCGTTGATCAGCATGCCCTCAACACCGGGCAGATAGCCGTAAACCTCCTCGGTGATGAAGGGCATATAGGGATGCAGCAGCTTCAGCAGGCCGGTCAGCACGTACAGCAGAACCTCCTGCGTGGTGCGCTTGGTGTCGCCATCCTCGGCATACAGGCCCTGCTTGGCCGCCTCGATGTACCAATCGCAGAACGTGCTCCAGATGAAGTCGTACAGATTCGTGGCAGCGAAGCCAAGGTCGTAGTTCTCCAGATTGTCGGTAATGCTGCGCACGGTCTCCTGATAGCGGGTCAGAATCCACTTGTCCGCCAGCTGCAGCTTGTCGGCCGCGGGAATGCCCTTCGGTTCAAAGCCCTCCAGGTTCATCAGCACAAAGCGGCTGGCGTTCCAGATCTTGTTGGCGAAGTTGCGGAAGGATTCGATCTTCTCCTCGGACATGCGGATGTCGCTGCCGGGAGCCACGCCCATCACCAGCGAAAAGCGCAGCGCGTCTGCGCCATACTGGTCGATGACCTTGATGGGATCGATGCCGTTGCCCAGGGACTTGGACATCTTGCGGCCCTGTGCATCGCGCACCAGGCCGTGCATCAGCGCCACCTGGAACGGGCACTCGCCGGTCTGCTCCAGTCCGGAGAACACCATGCGGGCCAGCCAGAAGAAGATGATGTCGTAGCCGCAGGAGAGCACGCTGGTGGGATAGTAGTACTTCAGATCCTCGGTCTGCTCCGGCCAGCCCAGCGTGGAGAAGGGCCACAGCGCGGAGGAGAACCAGGTGTCCAGCACGTCCTCATCCTGATGGACAGGCGCGCCGCACTTCGGGCAAACGCTGATGTCCTCGCGGGTCACGTGGGTCGTGCCGCAGGACTCGCAGTAGAACGCCGGGATGCGATGGCCCCACCACAGCTGGCGGCTGATGCACCAGTCGCGGGTATTTTCCATCCAGTTCAGATAGGTCTTTTCAAAGCGCTCGGGGATGATGCGCAGCCGGCCGTCCTTCACCACCTGCACCGCGGGCTTGGCCAGCGGCTCCATCTTCACGAACCACTGCTTGGAAACCATGGGCTCGATGGTCTGATGGCAGCGATAGCAGGTGCCCACCTCGTGGGTGAGCGGCTCCACCTTCTTCAGATAGCCGCCCTTCTCCAGATCGGCGACGATGGCCTTGCGGGCCTCGGCGGTGGTCATGCCGGCGTACTTGCCGCAGTCCAGCACCACCGGCTCATCCGCAGTGGCGCGGCCGCTGGCAATCAGCTCCGCATTCTCCGCGGCCTCGGCGGCGCCGGTCATATGGCCGTCGTAGGTGAACACGCGCACCATGGGCAGGCTGTGGCGCTTGCCCACTTCGTAGTCGTTGGGGTCGTGGGCCGGGGTGATCTTCACCACGCCGGTGCCCTTGGTCATGTCGGCGTGCTCGTCGCAGACAATGGGAATCTCCTTGTCGATCAGCGGCAGGATCACGTGGCAGCCGTGCAGATGGGCATAGCGCTCGTCCTCGGCGTTGATGGCCACGGCGGTGTCGCCCAGCATGGTCTCCGGGCGGGTAGTGGCCAGCTCCAGCATCTCGCCGGTCTCCTTCACGGGGTACAGCAGATGCCAGAAGTTGCCGTTCTGCTCCTCGTACTCCACCTCGGCGTCGGACAGGGACGTCTTGCAGCAGGGACACCAGTTGATCATGCGCCAGCCCTGATAGATCAGACCCTTGTCGTACAGATTGACGAAGGTTTCGCGCACGGCGCGGGACAGGCCCTCGTCCATGGTGAAGCGCTCGTGCTTCCAGTCGCAGGACACGCCCAGCTTGCGCAGCTGCTTGACGATGCGGCCGCCGTACTCCTTCTTCCACTCCCAGGTGCGCTCCAGGAACTTTTCGCGGCCGATGTCCTGCTTGGTCAGTCCCTCCTGGCGCAGGGCGTCCACCACCTTCACCTCGGTGGCGATGGCAGCGTGGTCCGTGCCGGGCACCCACAGCGTCGGGTCGCCCTTCATGCGGTGATAGCGGACCAGCACATCCTGGGGCATCTCGTCCAGAGCATGGCCGATATGCAGCTGGCCGGTGATGTTCGGCGGCGGCATCACAATCGTGAACGGCTTCTTTTCGGGATCCTTCTTCGGCTCGAACGCGCCGGAGTTTTCCCACATTTCATAGATCCGGTCTTCAACCTGCTGGGGCTGAAACACCTTTTCCATCGTAAATTCCTTCTGGTTTTCCATATTTATGCTCCCTTCGAGAATGATCAAAATTCAATGGCGACAAAAGCACCGACCGCACAGACGAGCAGCCCCGCCAGCTTGATCGCATTGCACACGCCCGCCTGCCTGGCCTCCGGGCAGCGGCCGGAGACGGGCTTTGCGGCAACGACGATGGCGACGGCAATCAACATCAGTGTAATTCCAATGGGATTGACGCGCGCCAGTGAGACGCCTCCCGAAAAGGCTCTATCCAGCCATTCCGACAACTGATCCGCCTCCCTTCCACAAAGAAACGCGGAGCAACGCCACAAAGGGCGGATTGCTCCGCGGTACCACCTTATTCGCCTGAATCGCGCCTCAGCGCAACAGACCTCTGCGCGCGATAAGGGGCGCACCCCGACGGGCTACTCCGTTCACCCGTCCAACTCAGAAGCGACCTTCGTCGCGCAGCGCAGCGGACAGCCTTTCAGCCGGTGAGCCGTCCTCTCTTTGGAGCCGTTTGCGACTACTCCTCTTCCTCATCGTCACCTGGATTATAGCACAAAAGCGGTGGAGCGTCAATAAAATTTGGGTTATCTCTGAGAAGCGACGTTGTCTCATCATTCCGGTCCTGCGTCGCTTTCCGCGCCGATCTCCCATTTTCGTCAGGTTTTCCACTTGAATTCTGCCCGATTGCGTTGTATAATATTTCCTGTTCGTGTTTCTTTAAGCAGCGGCTTACCGGCCCGAAGTGTGCCGGCATATATTTTGATAAAACACAATATTTAGTATTGACATTTCCGCATGAACACCATATAATGGGTTTGCAAGTCCACATCACACCTGAACATCGGAGGAAGCTCTCATGTTGGATACCATTATCAAGCGAGATGGGCGCGAAGTCCCCTTCGACGCCGAGAAAATCACGGAAGCCATCCTGCGCGCTTTTCGCGCCAGCGACAGCGCCAAGACGCAGAAGGTTGCCGAAGAGTTGACGCAGCAGGTGCTTCACGAGCTGTCCGTCAACGAATCCATTGGCACGCCCAACGTCGAAGATGTACAGGACACCGTCGAACGCGTGCTGATTGAAAACGGCTTTGTCCGCACCGCGAAATCCTATATTCTCTATCGCGCGGAGCGCAGCCGCATCCGCGAGATGAACACGCGCCTGATGCGCATCTATGACGACATCACCAACAAGGCCGCCGTGGATTCCGACATCAAGCGCGAAAATGCAAACATCAACGGCGATACGGCGATGGGCGCCATGCTGAAGTACGGCTCCGAGGGCGCCAAGCAGTTCAACATGATGTTTATGATGAAGCCCGAGCATGCGGAAGCGCATCGAAACGGCGACATCCACATTCATGACATGGACTTCCTGACGCTGACGACCACCTGCTGCCAGATTGACCTGATCAAACTGTTCAAGAACGGCTTTTCCACCGGCCACGGCTACCTCCGCGAGCCGAAGGACATCCGCTCCTATGCCGCGCTGGCCTGCATCGCCATTCAGGCCAACCAGAACGATCAGCACGGCGGCCAGAGCATCGTCAACTTCGACTACGCCATGGCGGACGGCGTGCGCAAGACCTTCATCAAGACCTATCGCGACAACATGATCCACGCGATGCAGCTCCTCGGCGACGTTGAGGACGCCGAAGCAGCGGGGCGCCGAATCGTGGACACGCTGCGCGCGGAGAAGCAGCTCGTTCCCACGCTGGAGAACTGCGAAGCCTATCGGGCTGCCGAGGCGGAGATGCTCGCGGAGCTCGGCCTCAGCCCGGAGATCATCGCCCACATTCAGTCCTTCTCCCACAAGGAGGCCGCCCGTCAGACCGACCAGGCGACCTTCCAGGCCATGGAAGCCCTGATCCACAATCTGAACACCATGAACTCCCGTGCCGGCGCTCAGGTGCCGTTTTCCTCCATCAACTACGGCATGGACACCTCCCCGGAGGCGCGCATGGCCATCCGGAATCTGCTGCTGACCACGGAGGCGGGGCTTGGCAATGGCGAGACGCCCATCTTCCCCATTCAGATCTTCCGCGTGAAGGAAGGCGTCAACTACAATCCCGGCGATCCCAACTATGATCTGTTCAAGCTGGCCATCCGCACCTCGGCCAAGCGCCTGTTCCCGAACTTCTCCTTCCAGGATGCCCCGTACAATTTGAAGTATTACAGGGAGGGCCATCCGGAAACGGAAATCGCCTACATGGGCTGCCGCACGCGCGTCATGGCAAATGTCTATGATCCCGACCAGGAGATCTCCAACGGCCGCGGCAATCTGAGCTTCACCTCCATCAACCTGCCGCGTCTGGCCATCAAGGCAAACCGCAACATCGACGTCTTCTTTGAGCTTCTGGACCAGATGGTCGCGCTGGTCATCGATCAGCTGTTTGACCGCTTCGAAATTCAGGCGCGCAAGTGTGTCCGCAACTATCCCTTCCTCATGGGACAGGGCGTGTGGCTCGACAGCGAAAAGCTCGGCTGGAACGACGAAGTGCGCGAGGTGCTCAAGCATGGAACGCTCTCCGTCGGCTTTATCGGGCTTGCAGAGACGCTGAAATCCCTCGTCGGTTCCCACCATGGCGAGAGCGCCACTGCGCAGAATCTTGGACTGGAAATCGTCGGCCACATGCGCGACCTGTGCGACGAGGCTTCTGCGCGGACCGGCATGAACATCACGCTGCTTGCCACGCCTGCGGAGGGGCTCTCCGGCCGCTTCGTCGCGATTGACCGCAAGCGCTACGGGGAGATTCCCGGCGTGACCGACCGCGAATACTATACCAACAGCTTCCATGTGCCGGTCTACTACAACATCACCGCCGCCCGAAAGATCCAGCTTGAAGCGCCCTATCACGCGCTGACCAACGCCGGCCACATCTCCTATGTGGAGCTCGACGGCGATGTCACGCAGAACCTCGAGGCGTTCGAGAAAATCATCCGGCTGATGAAGGAGTGCGGCATCGGCTATGGTTCCATCAACCATCCCGTCGACCGCGATCCCGTCTGCGGCTACAATGGCATCATTGGCGATACCTGCCCGAACTGCGGCCGCCACGAGGATGACGTTCGCTTCGAGCGCATCCGCCGCATCACCGGCTATCTGGTCGGCACGCTCGACCGATTCAACAATGCCAAGCGCGCCGAGGAACGCGATCGCGTAAAGCACGGCCAGGAGTAAAGCACAGCGCCCGCCTCTGAAAACGAGGCGGGCGCTGTATTTCCCGAAAGGAGGAGCTCCCTGTGCGTGCCCCTCTTTCATTATGCTTTATTCTTCCGTCTGTAGACGATTCTGCCCTGAACGAGGAAGTTCACGCAGAACAGAACCACCTCAACCAGCAGTTTTGCCGGAACAAGCGGCCAGTGCAGCGTGATTGTAAGCAGCCTGAGCAGATAGTAGTTCACGATCAGGATGCAGACCGCCAGCACGGCATACTTGCCCAGCTCGCGTTTCCAGTCGCCCTTGCTGTGGAAGACCACTGTCTTGTTGATTGCAAAGTTGACCGCTGCGCTGACGACGCGCGCCAGTACCACACTTACGAGCAGCGAACGCTCGGCTCCCAATCCGGCAGTGATCCATTTGAACAGCAGCAGCCCGAAAAAGTCGACTCCGAATCCGACCAGCGAGGAGGCAATATACTTGAAAATGCACATGTAGATTTTCAGCGAATCGCGGAAGGGATTGAAGTGCGAAGAGGAATTGTCGTTGATGTAAACCGTCTCGATCGTCTCCTCGATGATCGGGATATCGTTCTGCGCCGCGTAGAGCAGCATGTTGATTTCGTATTCATAGCGCTCGCCGGGAATGTCGACGAACTTCCGCATCGCCTCGCGGTCGAATGCGCGCAGCCCCGTCTGGGTATCGCGCACCGGCGTGCCGCTGGCTGCAGCGAACACCTGGCGGGTGATCGCATTTCCAAGGCGGCTGCGCAGCGGGATGTCACCGTCGAAAGCGCGGCTGCCCAGCACCAGCGTGCCGTGCCGTTCGCCAGCGATCCTGGCCACGTTTACGATGTCCTCATAGCGATGCTGGCCGTCTGCGTCAGCCGTCACCGCGAGATCGCATTCGGGGAGTTTTTCCAGAATGTAGGACATGGCTGTCTTCAGCGCCGCGCCTTTGCCGCGATTGACCTCGTGGCGCAGCAGAACCGTTCCCTCAGGAACGCAGGCAAACACCTTCTCAAAGGCCTCTCCGCTGCCATCGTTCACGACAACCGGCACGAAATCCGTTTCCCGGGAAAAGCGCTCCAGCATGGGGATCATGTCCTCTGTGGGCTTATAGGCCGGGACAATCAACGCAATCTTCATTGGTATCTCCTTCTCAAAACTCAGATCAAGAACTTGTCCAGCGCCATGATGACGATCAGATGCGCGGGATAGAACAGGTAAAAGACCCATTTGTTCAGGCGAATATTCGACTTGGTATGAATGTAGATCAGCGGCAGCGCAAGCACGGCGAACATCTGCGTGCCGAAGCGCACGTCAAACAGCGCATAGCCGCTGCTCTGCAAGCCCCACCAGACCATGTATGCCAGCAGAACCGGCAGCGATATCCACCACTTCGAACAGAACAGGTAGAACAGCGTCATCAGACCGATGCCCTTGATTCCGTAATCCAGCTGCCCCTGTATCTTCCAGCAAAACAGTGCGAGTGCCACAGTAAGCAGAAGCTGGCGCTCGCGAATGCTCCAGATGACCAGGATTCCCAGGGACAGCGACAGCAGAATGCTCGGATGCGACCAGCTCTGCACATAGAAGTTCAGCGCTGCCAGCACAGGCTGCTCTGAAAAGGAAATGGCATACATCGCAGACGTTTCATGCCCCAATGCCACTGCGTAGAACGGCTGCGAAATGAGCGCCAGCAGCACGACGCGCTTGAAGTATTTCAGCGGATCCTTCGTATAGACGCAGCCGACCGCGATGCAATAGGCATAGATCGGGAAGGCAATTCTGCCGATGACGCGCATGATGGGATACTGCGGAAACAGCATCTTTCCCGAATGATCGATGAACATTGCGATCATCGCCACAATTTTCAGAAGGCTTGTATCGGTATTGAGATCCACCTTTTGCGGTGCAAACGGCCACGGAATGCTCAAATCGCGCTTGTTCGAAGCCATGCTCAAAGTCCAGTTCCTTTCATCATTTTGGAAACAGCGCCCAACCAGCGCTGCAACTCTCAAGGATGCAGCGCTGGTCAGTGATGTATTTTCGATCTTTAGCCCTTCAGTGCCTCAACAGCCAGGAGCAGCGAGCCGACCGCGCCGGCGTTATCTCCCAATCCCGGCGGCACAATGTAGTCGTCGATGTGCTCGAGGATCGTGGGATGTGCCACGTAGCCGTTGAGCAGCTCCAGCGTGCGCCTGCGAATTCTCGGGAAGAGATGCAGCTGGTGCATGACGCCGCCGCCGAGCACGATCTTCTTCGGCGAAAGGGTCACGATGGTATTGACGCACATCTGAGCGAGATACTCGGCTTCGATCTCCCAGGCGACATGGTCCTCCGGAAGCTCCTTTGCAGAAATGCCCCAGCGCTTTTCGATCGCCGGACCATTGGCCATGCCCTCAAGGCAGCCATCATGATAGGGGCAGAAGCCGTGAGGCGTGGGATCGCGGGGATCCGGACGCAGCAGCATATGGCCCATCTCGGGGTGGACAAGTCCATGAACCAGGCTGCCATCCACCAGCGCGCCGCCGCCGACACCCGTGCCGATGGTATAATACACGAGGCTGTCCAGTCCCTTTCCGGCGCCATACGTCGCCTCGCCAAGCGCAGCGGCGTTGACATCGGTGTCGATGCCGACCGGAACCTTCAGCGCATCAGCAAAGGCCTTGCGAAGCGGGTAATTGCGCCAGGCCAGCTTGGGCGTCGTGGTGATTGCGCCAAAGTCAGGCGCATTCCTGTCCAGGCTCAGCGGGCCGAAGCTGCCGATTCCCAGCGCTTCAATGCCCTTGTCCTGAAAGTACTCTATCAGACCGCCCATCGTCTCCTCAGGCTTCAGCGTGGGAAAACTTGCTCGGTCGAAAACATTGCCCTGTTCATCTCCGATGGCGCACACCATCTTGGTGCCGCCGGCTTCCAGTGCTCCAAGGCGCATGGGTATCTCTCCCTTCGTTATTTGCCATAACTCTCCGCGTGGATTCTGCCAAGCATCTCCGGAATCGGAGTCTTGAAATGCTGCGGACAGACGCTCACGCAGGATTCGCAGCCCACGCATGCGGAGGCATTGACCTCCATCTCGTTGTAATGCCTGCGGAAATCGGTATAATCGCCGAACATCGATGCGGTATCATATCCCTTGAAGATCTGCGGAATCTTGATTCCCTGCGGGCACGGCATGCAGTATTCGCAGCCCGTGCAGCCCACCTGAATGCGGGCCTCGTAGGCCTTGCGGACCTTCACAAGCACATCCTTTTCCGCATCAGACAGACATCCGACATCCGCCGCGCTGAAGATGCGCAGGTTGTCGTCCGCCTGTTCCATCGTCGACATGCCGGAGAGAATGGTCATGAACTCCGGCTTGTCAATCAGCCAGCGGAACGCCCATTCTGCCGCCGAGCGGCCAGGGGCTCCCTGTTCGTACAGCGCACGAATCTCATCCGGAACGCTCTTGACGAGCGCGCCGCCGCGCACCGGCTCCATCACAACAATGCCGATTCCCTTTGACGCCGCGTAGCGAACGCCCTCCATGGTGGCCTGATTGAATTCATCCAGCAGATTCATCTGAACCTGCGCGACCTTCCAATCGTAGCTGTCGATGATCTGGCGGAACACGTTCACGTCATCGTGGAAGGAGAATCCGGGATAGCGAATCTTGCCCTTTCTGACCATTTCGTCCATGAACTTGTTCAGGCCGAGCTTCTGCATCTTCTCAAAGCGCTCCGCATCCATGGCATGCGCCAGATAGACGTCGACATATTCGACGCCCAGCCGTGCGAGCTGCTCGTCCAGCGTCGCTTCCATGTCCTCATACTTTTCAATCTTCCAGACAGGCAGCTTGGTTGCGAGCGTAACGCGCTCACGATAGCCATCCTTCAGTGCCTCGCCGACGAGGCCTTCGCTCTTACCATCGTGATAGGGATAAGCGGTATCGACATAGGTAACGCCGCCATCGATCAAATGGCGGATCAGCGCAATCGCAGCCGGACGATCGATGGGATTTCCTTCCTCCTTCAGCGTGGGCATGCGCATGCATCCCATGCCCAGCGCGCTGACCTTGCGGCCTGCCGCAGGAAAAGTACGGTAATTCATAAGCTCCTCCTTGGTTACATATCGTCGAAAATAGTGTCCTTTTCAGGTGCTTCCTTGGGAGCAAGCGGCAGCGTGATCAGGAATTCGGTTCCCTCGCCCAGCTTGGAGTGCACTTCAATTTCACCGTTCATGGAGCGCACAATGTGCTTGACGATTGCCAGGCCCAGGCCGGTGCCGCCCATCTGACGGGAGCGTCCCTTGTCCACGCGATAGAAGCGTTCGAACATTCTCGGAAGATGCTCCTCTGCGATGCCAATGCCCGTATCGGAAATGGTGACATTGGCCTCCTGTTCGTTGGAGAAGACCTGTACGGTCACTGATCCGCCGGGTTTGTTGTATTTGATCGCGTTTTCAATCAGATTGATGAGCATCTGTTCCACGCGATCGGGGTTGCCCATGATGTAGGTCGGCTTCTCATTGAGGTGGACGTTGATGGTTACCTGCTTTTCGCTGGCGTGGATCATCAGCATATCCGAAACGTCATAGGCCATTTTGTCCAGCCGGATGCGCTCGATGGCAACCTCATCCTGGCCCGATTCCAGCTTGCTGATTGACAGAATATCGTTGATCAGACGGGTCAGACGCTCGGTCTCCAGCATGATGATGCGCAGGAATTTGTGCGCCATGGGCGGATTGTCGATCGCGCCCGCCTCCAGCGTCTCCACAAAGCCGCGGATAGAGGTCAGCGGCGTCTTCAGCTCGTGGGAAACATTGGCGGCGAAGTCGGTGCGCGCCTGCTCGAGGCGGCGCATCTCCGTGATATCCTCCACCATGGCCAGCGCACCGACGACCTTGCCGTCGTTGCGCATGGGCGAGACATACAGTCGCAGCGGGCGATGGCCTCTGCCCACCGCTGTGCGCGCAGCAACATCGTTGGTATAAACGCCGCACTGCTGCATGGCTTCCAGGAAGGCCTCGTCCAATCGCACATCCTTCGAGGCCTCGCTGACCGGCATTCCCTCGGGATTGCCGACGATGCCCAACCACTTTTTTGCAACCGGCGTTACCAGGATGACCCGCAGATCCTGATCGACCGCGATGATGCCGTTCTGCATCTGGGTCATCACCACGCTCAGCGCGTGGTTGCGGCTGCGCTGCTGGAAGATACGGCTCTGAATGCGGGCGATGATGGCGTTGTACTCCGCCACAGTCTCGTCCTTGCCGGGGAGCGGCTCAATGCGGGCGTCGAAGTTTCCGTCAGAAAACTGATCCAGCGTGTTCATGACCCGGTTTACCAGCTGTTCCTTGGCACTGATGGCCAGCCATGCGACGACAAACGCCGCCACAGCGAGCATCAGCAAAAGAATAATCAGAATAATTCCGCGGCGGTTGGCCAAGACAGTCGCTGCACTGGTCTCTTTCGACGAAAAGAGCAAAAATGCGCCATCTTCGAAGCGATAGATGGCGTAAAGCATTGGCACTCCTTCCCCATTTTCCTGCCGGTACGTATGGGCCCTTTGCTCAGAAACAACATCCACGTCCACACCCGGAAGTGTATTTACACTTTCGTCAGACGCATAAAGCAAAGTTCCGTCGGATAAATACAGCCCGAACGAAATGCCCGTTTGCAGATTCAGGGAGGAAATGACCTCCTGACGCCGATCATTGTCGACGTCGACTGTCATATCTCCCGCAATCTGGCATATGCCCTTCATCTCATTGAGAACGCTCTCGTTGCGGTCCTTGGCGATGTTGAGCGAGTTGAATACTGGCAGCAATACAAGAGCAATCAGTGCTATCAGGGCCGCAGGAACTGCAACCCTTGATTTCATAGGCGATTCTCCTGGCGATCGTTGAATTTATAGCCAACGCCGCGAATGGTTTCGATATAGTGCGCGTCGTCCCCCAGCTTCTGGCGGATGTGGCGGATATGGACATCAACCGTACGGGTCTCGCCATAGAACTCATAGCCCCAGATGCGGTCGAGCAGGAAGTCGCGGGTGAGCACTTTGCCGCGGCTGAGCACGAGCAGCTTCAGCAACTCGAACTCCTTCAGCGTAAGAGAAAGCTTCTCGCCGTTGCGGAAGGCCTCATAATTGCCGACATCGATCGTCAGGCCACCCACATGCAGGATGCCTTCATCCTCGTTCTGCGGCGCAGCGCGGCGCAGCAGCGCCTTTACGCGCGCAATGAGCTCGCGAACAGAGAAGGGCTTCGTGATATAGTCGTCAGCGCCCAGCTCAAGTCCCAGAATTTTGTCCACTTCATCGCCCTTGGCCGTGAGCATAATGATCGGAATGTCCGCAGTCGTCGGAGCGCTCTTCAGGCGACGGCAAACTTCCATACCGTCAATACCCGGCAGCATAACGTCAAGCAGGACCATTGCGGGACGCTCATGCGCACAAACCACCAGCGCATCTTCGCCTGTGGCAGCAGTAACAACCCGGTAGCCGGCAGCCTCTAGGTTGAACGACAGCAGTTCAAGAATATGCGCCTCATCGTCGACGGCCAGAATCAGTTCATTTGCCATGTGCGTTTCCTCTTTCTTTCTTGTATATTGGTATTATCTGCCGGACATGCCGCCGTCAGTTTTACCCGGTTCATAATCGGTGAGCAGCTTATTGAGTTCGTCCATGAAGGTCTGAATATCCTTGAACTGCCGATAGACCGATGCAAAACGGACATAAGCGACTTCATCAAGCGTCTTCAGACCATCCATCACCATTTCGCCAATCTGCTGGCTGGTGACCTCCGATTCCGGAAGGTTGGTCAGTCTCCGCTCGATGTCGCTTGCCAGTTCATCGATCTTACTCAGCGGTACAGGGCGCTTTTCACAGGCCTTCACGATGCCTGAACGAAGTTTGTTGACATCGAAGGTCTCGCGCGTCTGATCCTTTTTAACTACAATCAGCGGAACCATGTCAATGCGCTCATACGTCGTAAACCTGCGTCCGCAGCCATCGCATTCCCTGCGGCGGCGGATACTCGTGCCGTCCTCGCTCTGCCGCGAATCCACCACGTGGCTTTGCAGATAGCAACAATATGGGCACTTCATGGCATCTCTCACCTCATACGTTAATATTATACACAGAAAATAACGCAAAGTCTAGTCCTTTTTCAAAATTAGTCAAGATTTCTATCATTTTCTTTCCCAGCATGCATCGCAGTTCTCCACTTCAACCAGGATTACATCATCGCCGATCTGCCGAACCTGGCGCCAGGGAATGACGCAGCCCTCTCGCTCCGGTTTGAGCATCCCGAACAGGCCGCCTCCCCCGCCCGGAACGACCAGCGCCTCCACGCAGGCCTGCTCGTTCAATATAAGATCGATCGGCCTGCCCATCTTTCTGCCATCGCAGATGTTGATGACATCCTTCTGCTTCAGGTCTGAAAAGCTCATACCATCGCCCCCTTCAGAATTCTATGCGCGTGCGCGTCGAATTGTTCCCACTGCTGTAAAAAATCAAAAAAGGAGTCGGTTTTGCCGACATTCATCCGGCTTTGACGTTTTTTATCTGCGAAAATGTCGGATTGAATCTGCATCAGAATTATGATGCATTTCTTTTGGAGTATCGGGATATTCAAAGGATAATTTGCATATCGCTCACCATTAATCTTCATTTTTGGTTGTTTCGCCTGCAAAGCCGGAGCTTCATGCGCGTCGAAAAAACGACCGGAATTCCTCTCAAAGTCGGTTATTGTCACTTCTTTTGTTCTTTCCATCGACGCGTTTTCCTTGAGAAGCCGCGTCCAAAGCCCTATCATGTTGTCCATCGAGGTGATGCGATGCAGCACAGCATGGAGGCTTACTTTCTGATCAACTTTGCGGTGGACGCCGCGCTGATCGCTGTGGTGGCCCGGGCAAACGAATGCATGCGGCTGCGAAGAATTCTGCTGTGCGGACTGCTTTCCGCATCCTATGCGGTGCTGGTAGAATCCGTGTCGGCAAGATTGTCGCATCCCGCAATTCAGCTTCTCCTGCTGTTGATTCTCGGAATGGTTCTGTGCGGAGATCCCGATGTGCTTCGCTGGAGCTCGATCTCCTTTCAGCTCTTCTGCGGCACGATGATGCTCGGCGGATTCAGCTCGCTGTTTGCCGGCTCCAGCCGCTCGCTCCCCGCAGCGCTGGGCGCGGGGATGCTGCTGATTCACTTGTTTATGAAAGCGCGCAGCCGGAAGCTGATCTCCTGGGAGGTCACCGTTCTGATCGCCTTTCATGGAAAAACCGTGAACTTCCGTGCGCTGATCGATACGGGAAATCGCCTGCGCGAGCCAATCAGCGGCCTTCCCGTGCTGATTGCAGAGTCGTCGCTGCTGCAGGGACTGTTCCCCAACGGAGCAAACGCTGAACAGCCCCCGTGCCGCCGCGTCGCCTTTGGCGCGCTGAACGGAAGCGGAACGGTGAACTGCTTTCACCCCGACATGGTACTGATCCGGCGCGGAGACCATCTCGTCCGCGCGCCTGAAGTCTGGGTGGCCATTTATCCGGGAAAAATCCCCGGCGCTTCCCGCGCATTGGCGCCGCCTTCCTTTGCCGTCATTCCGGGAAAATCGTAACTCCTGGCAAAATCAAATGAAAAGAGGAGATATTCTATGAAAGCAATCCGACAATCCATCTTCGGTCTGGTCGTGCAGTTCAGACGTGGCTCCGTTTGCTATATCGGTGGAAGCGACCTGCTTCCGCCGCCGCTTTCCCGCGAGGAGGAGCTGGAGCACATGCGCCGCATGGCTCAGGGAGATTCCAGCGCACGCGCCACTCTGATTGAGCGGAATCTGCGCCTGGTGGTCTACATCGCGCGCAAATTTGAAAACACCGGAATCAGCATCGAGGACCTGATCTCCATCGGCACCATTGGCCTGATCAAGGCGGTCAACTCCTTCAATCCGGACAAGAACATCAAATTGGCGACCTATGCCTCCAGATGCATTGAAAACGAAATTCTGATGGTGCTGCGCAAGAGCAACCGTCTGAAGCTCGAAGTCTCCTTTGACGAACCTCTGAACACGGACTGGGATGGCAACGAACTTCTCCTCTCGGACATTCTGGGCACGGACGCCGATCTGGTTTCCAGAGAGCTGGACGCCTCCGTCGAAAAGCAGATGCTCCACAATGCCATCCACGCGCTCAGTCCCCGCGAACGCCATATCGTAGACCTCCGCTACGGCTTGAGCAATGAAAAGGAGCATACGCAAAAGGAGGTTGCCGATCTCATGGGAATCTCGCAGAGCTACATATCCCGGCTGGAAAAGCGCATCATCGGCAAGCTGCGCGAGGAACTGGCCAAGATGGCATAAGACAAACAGGAAGGAGCGCTCCCCGAAGGGAGCGCTCCTTCCTGCCTCGCTGGAACTCACAGCGAGGCATCTCCGTGCGCTGCGTTTCTATAGATGGCCAGTGTACATCAGGCATCCATTTCAATCCCAACAGCCGGCATCTCTTCACCACTTCTCGAAGTGAACGCGGTTCTCTTCATAGATCATCTTCTCCTTGGCCGACGGCTGCTTGGGATAGCCAAAGGCAATCACGGAATGGGGCACCTGTGTTTCCGGCAACTGAAACAGATTCGCCTGGCGCTGGACGCGATCCATCTGCGGCCAGGTGCCCAGCCAGACGCTTCCAATTCCCAGGGCTTGCGCGGCAAGGATCATATTCTGCGCGGCAATCGCGCCATCCACAACCCAATAATCAGGCGCTCCCTTGAACGCGCGCTCCAGATCGCCGCAGACCAGAATTCCCAGTCTGGCGTGCCGCAGCGGCTCTGCCGGCCTGCCGTTTGCATCCGCCATTCTGTTCAGCATCTCCCTGTCCCGCACAACGATGAACGACCAGTCCCGCGCATTGGTGCAGGACGGACCGCTCATGCCCGCCTCCAGAATTTTCCTCACCTCAGCATCGCAAATCTCCCGCTCGGAATACTCCCGCACGCTGACTCTCTGCATGATCGCCTGAATCGCATCCATTTCTGATGTTCCCTTCTTTTCATACCATATCAATAGCCAACATAATCACATGGTTTTTCATATTATAACACATCTCGATCCTAAAATAAAGTTGCTGCACACTTCTTCTTTCAGCGCTGCCGCTGCCATCGCCATTGTTCAAAAGGAATCGCAGCACCGTGAATCCGCCAAAAAATTTTGAAATAACGCTCAAATACTATTGACAATTCCCGAAACATCATGTATAATAACTTCTGTTACGGGGTTATAGCTCAGTTGGTTAGAGCGTCACGTTGACATCGTGAAGGTCATAGGTTCGAGCCCTACTAACCCCACCAGCAAACACTCAGTTTTTCAATCGAAAACTGAGTGTTTTTTGTCAGCAGCAGGATTCGGTCTGTTGAAATCACCGCTCCTGCGCGCCATGTTGAAAAACAATCAGGGCCGGACGGACGCCGTCCAACCCTGATTGTTTTGTATCACAGCTTGTCAATCTCCTGCTGCGTGACGATCTTCACGCCCTTGGCCGCGAGCTTCTTTACGGACTCATCCTGCTCGGACAGGCGCAGAATGATCAGCGCGTTTTCGCCGGTGGCCCTCAGGAAGGAATAGAGATATTCCACCGAGATGCCGATCTCGTTGATCTTCTCCAGCAGATCGTTCAGACCCAGAGGCCGGTCCTCCACCACGGCGCAGACGACGTTGTTTACGCGGCAGGTATAGCCGTTGCTGCGCAGAATCCCCAGCGTGGGATCGACCTGGACATCGGACACGATGATGCGCACGATGCCGAAATTCTGCGTATCGGCAATGGACAGCGCCATCAGATCGATTCCGCCTTCGCCCAGAAGGCGGGTCAGCTCGCGCAGCGTGCCGGGAGCGTTTTCAAGAAATACGGAAACCTGTTTGATCAGCATGGTTGACTCCCCTTTCATTACAGCTTGCGGTTGTCAATGACGCGCTTGGCCTTGCCCTCGGAGCGCGGAATGGACTTCGGCGCAACCAGCTTGACGTTGGTGGCAATGCCCACGACGCTCTTGATCTGATCGGTGATCTTCTTGCGCACCTGTTCAATGTGGGAGACCGTGTCGGAGAACATCTCGTCGGTCATCTCCACCTGAACCTCCATCGTATCGGAGTTGTTCACGCGGTCCACCACCAGCATGTAGTGGGGCGCGACGCCCTCCACGCCCACCAGCACCGATTCGATCTGGCTGGGGAACACATTCACGCCGCGGATGATCAGCATGTCGTCCGTGCGTCCGGTGATGCGGCTCATGCGCACAGTGGTGCGTCCGCAGGCGCAGGGCGTGGGATCCAGCGTGCAGATGTCGTGGGTGCGGTAGCGCAGCATGGGCGTGCCTTCCTTGGTGA
>JBJEUD010000030.1:0-4263 GCA_051883655.1 Candidatus Faecivicinus sp.
AAGTGGAGAAGTTTCTGTATGCGCATAAGATTGTCATTCAGAAAGAAGGCCAAATGTTCCCGACATGGCGTCGGTACATGGTAGGACTGACCCCGTTGGAAATCATTACGGTCTATAATTCTGAACTTAGTGGTCTTTGCAATTACTATAGCATGGCCAGCAACTTTAACTCCCTCCAATACTTTGTCTATTTGATGGAATACAGCTGCTTGAAAACTCTGGCAGCCAAGGCTAATTCAACTATTCGGCAGACCATTGCCTACTACAATGACGGTAGTGGTAAATGGGGTGTGCCGTATGATACGAAGCAAGGCAAGAAACGCAGATATTTCGCGGATTACAGGGAAAGTAAGACCAAGAAATTGCCATGTGTAGATAGTTTTGCGTACAAGCGTATCATGTACAACAACGCCCGCAACTCGCTTGAAATGCGATTGAAGGCAAAAGTCTGTGAATTGTGTGGCAACACAGATGCACAGGCATATCAGATCCATCACATTCACAAGGTGAAGGATTTAAAGGGAAAAGAACCGTGGGAACAATGCATGATTGCGAAGCGTCGGAAGACGCTGATCCTGTGCAATACTTGTCATAACAATATTCACCACGGAAACAAAAGTGAGAACAGACTGAGCGAGTACTAATGGCGAGCCGGATGCATCGAGAGGTGCACGTCCGGTTCTGGGAGGGGCGTATGCAAACCTACCACAGCAATGTGGCAAGGCGGTGTGCGCCTACTCTACCAGTTCATCGAAACCCGGCGCTTTCAGGTGGAGGAGATCTGCCGCATCTATCGTGTGCCTCCGCATATGGTGGCCGACCTGTCCCGCGCCACCTTCTCCAATATCGAGCACAGCTCCATCGACTTCGCCATCCATACGATTCGCCCGTGGCTCGTCCGAATGGAACAGGCCATAAACCGCGCTCTGATTCCAGAAATGGAAAAGGGGCGCTTTTATGTGCAGATCAATCTGGATGGGCTGATGCGCGGCGACTACAAGAGCCGCATGGAAGGCTATGCCATCGCCCGCCAAAACGGCTGGATGTCTGCAAACGACATCCGCGATCTGGAAAATCTCAACCCCATCAGCGATGGAGAAGGCGGCAATGCCTACCTCATCAACGGCAACATGATTCCGATTTCCCTCACAGCCGGTAGCGCATCCAATGCATCAGCAACTTCCACAGCCGATACTGCGCCTGCCGCACCACCCAACGATGACAGGAGGAAACGCAAATGAAGAAGTTCTGGAATTGGGTCAAAAATGAGCAGGGCGAACGCACCCTGCTGCTGGAGAGCACCGTCGCGGAAGAGAGCTGGTACGGCGATGAGGTCACTCCCGCAGCCTTCCGGGAGGAGCTGTTCGCTGAGGATGGCCCGATCACCCTTTCGATCAATTCTCCGGGCGGCGATACCATCGCGGCTTCTCAGATTTACACCATGCTCATGGAGTATCCCTACGATGTGACGGTCAAGATCACCGGCATCGCTGCCAGCGCCGCTTCGGTCATTGCAATGGCGGGCACGAGGGTCACCATGAGTCCCACTTCCATGATGATGGTACACAATCCCTTCACCGTTGCGATGGGCGACAGCGCCGAAATGCGCAGGGCGTCCCAGCTGCTGGATGAAGTGAAGGAGAGCATCATCAACGCCTATGAACTCAAGACCGGGATGTCCCGTACCCGGTTGAGCCACATGATGAACGACGAGACGTGGATGAACGCAGTCAAGGCCAAAGAGCTGGGCTTCTGCGATGAAATCCTGTTCACAAACGATCAGCCGGTTGCAGAGGACGCACAGTTCTTCGCCACCGGCTCTTGTTATGCCCGCAAGGCGGTCATGAATTGCCTGTTGGACAAGATCCGGGCGGAAATGCCCGCTGACGAGTCCGCGTCTCCATCCTCGGAAACCGAGAACCGCACTCCGGCTGCCGACCTCATGGACAGGCTGGCACGAATCAAATACGACTACGAATGGAGGAATCCGTAATGAGTGAAATCCGTAAGATGCGCGAAAAGCGCGTAAAGCTGTGGGAGACCGCCAAGGCGTTCGTGGAATCCCGGCAGGATGCGAACGGCCTTCTGTCCGCCGAGGACTCCGCCGCCTATGACAAGATGGAGGCTGAGGTCGTGGAGATGGGCAAGACCATCGAGCGCATGGAGCGTCAGGAAGCCCTCGATCTGGAGCTGGATCGCCCCACCGCCCGCGCCATCACCGACAAGCCCAACACGCCCGAGGGCAAGCCCACGCCGAAGAAGGCCACCGCCACCGACGAGTACAACACCGCTTTCTGGCGCGTGATGCGCGACAAGGCCGTTCATCCCGACGTGTACAACGTCCTGCGCATCGGCGAAGACGAGCATGGCGGCTATCTTGTTCCCGACGAGTACCAGCGCACTCTGATCGAAGCTCTGCAGGAGCAGAACATCTTCCGTCAGCTGGCTCACGTCATCTCCACCAGCTCCGGCGACCGCAAGATTCCCGTGGCCGTTTCCAAGGGTACCGCTGCGTGGATTGATGAAAACGCCGCCTATCCCGAGAGCGATGACAGCTTCGGCCAGATTTCCATCAGCGCCTATAAGCTGGCGACCATGATCAAGGTGTCCGACGAGCTGCTGCACGATTCTGTGTTCGATGTCCCCAGCTATATCGCCCGCGAGTTTGCCCGCCGCATCGGCGCTGCCGAGGAGGAGGCTTTCTTTGTGGGAGATGGTGCAGGCAAGCCCACCGGCATCCTCTCTGCCACCGGCGGCGCGGAGATCGGCGTCACCGCTGCCAGCGCCACCGCGATCACCTTCGATGAGGTCATGGATCTGTACTACTCCCTGCGTTCTCCCTATCGCAGGAGCGCGGTATTCATCATGAACGACTCTACCGTCAAGGCCCTGCGCAAGCTGAAGAATGGCAATGGCGACTATATCTGGCAGCCCTCGGTGACCGCTGGCACGCCCGACACCATCCTGAACCGCCCCGTGTACACCTCAGCCTTTGTACCCGCGCTGGCGGGCAGCGCCAAGCCCATCCTGTTCGGAGATATGAACTACTACTGGATCGCCGACCGCGAGGGCCGTCGCTTCCAGCGTCTCAACGAGCTGTACGCACCCAATGGTCAGGTCGGCTTCCTGTCCAGTGAGCGCGTCGATGGCAAGCTGATTCTGCCCGAGGCTGTGAAGTGCCTCCAGATGAAGGCGGCCTGACAGATGTGAAGAGGAGGAATTTCCATGTCCAGTTCTACCCGAAATTACCACGCCCACGGCGGCAACGAATGGATCGTCGGCGGCAAGCTGACCTTCCTCCCCGGCGCTGTCGTGGAAGGCGCGGAGGGCCTGTTCGATCCGGCTCCCGCCGCAAAGCTGCCCTTCGTCGCGGAAAGTGAAGCCACCACCGTTGCAGCGCTCCGCGAGGACTTCAATGCACTGCTCTCTGTCCTGAAGGCGGCGGGGATCATGGAGGACAAGGCTGCCGCTCCCGCAGAATGAGGTGATCTCCCGTGATCGTCACTGTGGATGAAGTGAAGGTTCATCTGCGCATCCAGCATGACGAGGAAGACGGATATATCGGCAGCCTGATCGCACAGGCACAGGCCGCAGCGGAGGATTACTGCCGGGTGCAGTTTTCCGAGCCTGCGCCGGAGCCTGTGCGGTTGGCCGTACTGCTCATGGTCAGCCATTTCTATGAAAACCGGGATAATCCGGATCGGCAGGTGTACCTGACCATGCGCATGGCGTTCCAGAACCTTCTGTACCCGTACCGCGACCCAACCAAGATGTTCTAAGCGAGGTGATTCGGTTTGCGCGGTTATAAAAACTTTGATTCCGACCCGCATCCGGGAGACCTCCGGCATCTGGTGGAGATCGGGCACACGGTGAACTCCATCAATGAGAACGGATACCCGGAGCCGACTGATGTTGTTGTGTGCAGGGTGTGGGCAGCGGTCATCGATGCCGGTAACCAGCACTATCGCGCTGCCGATGTGATGAACACCGAGGCAGTGATCAACTTTACCATCCGGTACCGGTCGGATATTGTGCCTGGAATGTGGATTCGCTTTCGTGGTCGGAAGTGGTTCATTTCCACGCTGGGCGAATACGGCTTCCGCAACAATTATCTCGGTCTCAAGGCATCCATCTCGGAAGGTGTCAGCGGATGAAACAGGTACAGGACGCGCTGCGGAACATCGGCATTCCTGTCATGGCAGGCGTCTGGCGACCGACCACTTCCAGCCAGAATCCGCCTGTTCAGTATGTTGTGTATTCCAC